>NZ_LTCZ01000004.1:0-117250 GCF_001583455.1 Rhodococcus sp. LB1
GGGCTGGGATCCCAGCCCGGCGTACCTGGCGCTGTTCTGCCACCGGCAGGCGCGCTGCGGCGGCGGCCACACCGATCTGCTCGACATCCGGCGGCTCGTCGACGCACTGGAACCGGCCGAGCTCACCTTGATGACGGACGCCGAACTGACCTTCCCTGGCCCGGACGGGGGTGTACGCACCGCGATGCTGGGCGCGGACGACACCGGCCGCACCGCCCTGCGCTTCAGCTACAACCTGCTCACCGCGGCCGACTACGACCCACACCACGACTCCGACGTCGACGACTCTCGGCTGCCGCTCGGCCGGGCCGGTCGCAGGTTGGCGCATCGCGTCAGCGACCTGTTCCACGAACTGCGCACCCGCGTGCTGATCCCCGAGAATGCACTGCTCATCTGGGACAACCAGCGCATGCTGCATGCGCGCTCGGAGTACGCCGACCGCGCCCGTCACCTCACTCGTTTCTGGGCCGGCGACCGGACTCGCGCATGATCATCGACGACCTGCAGTGCTCCGACGCCGACGGGCTGGTCCACCTGCCCGGACTGCCGTCGTTCGACCCCGCCGACGAAGCCGAGAATGCCGTCATCAGCCGCCTCGCCGGCAATTGGCACCGACGGTCGACGGTGAAGCGCGACGAGCCCGACCTCGACGAGTTGTTCGACGCCGGCCGGGCCGACTACCCCGAGGCAATCGTGCCGTTCCGCGACCATCCGACGTGGCAGGCGATGCCCGACGCGCTGCGGTCGCGGCTGCTGAGCTGGGCCTGGATCGCGTACAACCGGCACACGGTGCTCGCCGAGCAGCGCGTCGCCAACCCGGCGTTCGCGCTCGTGATGGACGGGGAGTTCCCGGGTCTCGGCGGCCAGGACATGGATATCGCACTCGCCCAGGCCATGGTCGACGAGCAGTACCACACCCTGATGCACATCAACGCGAGCGCGCTGACCAGACGGAAACGGGGGAACCCGTTCCCCGACAGCGCCTTACCCGAATCGCACACCTCGCGGGCACACCGTCGGCTGCGCGCCCATGCCGCCGAACGCTGGCAGCGCAGCCTGACCACGCTGGCCTTCGCCACGGTGTCCGAGATCTCGATCAACGCGTACCTCGATCTGCTCGCCGACGATCACGACATCCAGGTGGTCAACTCCACCACCGCAAAGCTGCACAACCGGGACGAGTACTGCCACGCATCCATTTCCGACGAGATGGCGAAGCTGGTGTACGACGTGCTGGACCCCGTCAAACGCCGCTTCTTCCTGGACATGCTGGTCGCCGGACTGGACGCGTTCGTCGCCACGGACTACTCGACGTGGGAAGCGATCTTCCGGATCGAGAAGGTCACCGGATGGGAGAAGATGCTCGCCGACGTGCGGGCCGAGAAATCCGGTTCGCGACTCGTGCGCGACTACAGCGGTCTGTATTCGCTGATGTCGGACATGAATGTTCTGGGCGATGTCGACTTCGACTGGGGTCTGGCGGTGACGGACAAATGACACTGCTCGATCTCGACACCCGCACAGCCCTCGCTCCGCGATCGATCAGCGGCGACCGGCTCCGCAAGCTCGTCGCCGAGCGCACCGGCGACCCGATCCTGGGGCACGAGGCACACGTGGTGTCCCAGGTGCTGCCGTTCAAGGTCAGCAGCTACGTCGTCGACGAACTGATCGACTGGGACCGTGCGCCGGACGACCCGATGTACCGCCTGACCTTCCCGCACCGCGACATGCTCGAGCCCGAGCACTTCGCGCTGATCGAGCAGGCCGTGGCGCAGGGAGATCGGGGCACCGTCCGGCAGGCGGTCGACACGGTCCGGGCCGCGCTGAACCCGCATCCCGGCGACCAGCTGAGCATGAACGTTCCGCAGCACGACGACATCGACGGTTCGGGCATGCAGCACAAGTACGCCGAGACCCTGCTGGTGTTTCCCCGCCAGGGGCAGACGTGCCACAGCTATTGCGGCTACTGCTTCCGCTGGGCCCAGTTCGTGGACACCCCCGACCTGAAGATGGCCATGTCCGGGCCGGAGGCGATGACCCGGTACCTCGACCTGCACCCGGGCATCACCGACGTGCTGTTGACCGGCGGCGACCCGCTGGTCATGCGGACCGAGTTGCTGGCATCGTATCTGGAGCCGCTGCTCGAACCGGGGCGGGAACACGTCGAGACGATCCGGATCGGCACGAAGGCCGTCTCGTTCTGGCCGTACCGGCTGTTGGCCGGGCCGGAAGCCGACGACCTGCTGCGGTTGCTCGAGCGGCTGACCGCCGCCGGCAAGCACGTCGCGATGATGCTGCACCTGTCGCACGTCGCGGAACTGCAGACCGATGCCGCCCGGACGGCGCTGGCCCGGTTGGCATCGACCGGCGCGGTGCTCCGCGCTCAGGCCCCGGTGGTGCGTCACGTCAACGACGACCCGCGCACGTGGGCGGACCTCTGGCAGGCGCAGGTCCGCAACCGGGTCGTGCCGTACTACATGTTCGTCGAGCGGGACACCGGTGCGCGACCGTATTTCGGTCTGCCACTGGCGCGAGCGGTCGACATCTACCGCGAAGCGCTGCAACGGGTCTCCGGACTCGGGCGGACCGCGCGGGGTCCGGTGATGTCGGCGTCGCCGGGGAAGGTCGTGATCGACGGCGTCGTCGATCTCGACGGCGGACGTGCGTTTGCGCTGCGGTTCCTGCAGGCACGCCGGCCGGATCTGGTCGGCAAGCCGTTCTTCGCGAAGTTCGACGAGCACGCGCAGTGGTGGGACGACCTCCGCCCGCACGGCCCGCGCGACCGCGAATTCTTCGGTGTCGGAGGCACCGCGTGAAGGTTACCGCGCACGAGATCAGCTTGACGCAACGGCATCTGTGGCGCTCTGCCAGAGAAGCGATTCCGGTGCAGCGGGGACTGGTGGTGGAGGTGGAGCAGGACGGTGTCGCCGGGTTCGGCGAGGCATCCGCGTTCATGACCGACCACTACAATTCGGGCCTGGACCGGATGCACGCGGATCTGCGACGGATTGCGCCGTTGCTGATCGACCTCGGTCCCGACGACCCGTTCGCGGTGTGGCGAGCGTTGTCCGCGGAGCTGCCCGATTCGCCGTTCGTCCTCGCCGCCCTCGACACCGCGGTGCACGACCTGCGGGCACGGCTGCTCGGTGTGCCGCTGTGGCAGTCTCTCGGGCTGGAACGCCCGCGGGAGTTGCGCTCCAGCTTCAGTATCGGGCTCGACGAGACCGAGGTGATGGTCCGCAAACTCCGCGAGCGGCCCGGGTGGTCGGCGTACAAGATCAAGCTGGCCGACCCGGGCGACCTCACCGTCGTCAAGGAACTCCGCTGCCACACGACCGCACCGTTCTACGTGGACGGCAACTGCGGCTGGGAGCTGTCCCGACTGCTCCCCGTTCTGCACGCCCTGCAGGAACTCGGCGTGCAGCTGATCGAGCAGCCGTTTCCGCGCTCGGCGTGGCGCGACGCCCGGATCCTGAAGGAGCGCAGCCCGATCCCGGTGATCGCGGACGAGAGCATCGCGTCGCCGCAGGACCTGGACGCCTGCACCGACGCGTTCGACGGCATCAACGTCAAGCTGATGAAGGCCGGAGGTATCACCCCGTCCCTGGCGCTGCTGCACCGAGCCCGAGAACGCGGTCTGATCACCATGCTCGGCTGCATGCCGGAATCCGCGGCCGGGGTGTCGGCCACGGCCCACCTCGGGGGATTGGCCGACCACCTGGATGTGGACGCAGTCGACCTTCTCGCGGTGAACACGGGCCGCGGACTGACGCTCGACGGCGCCGGCCGCGTCACCCTGCCGGATCGTCCCGGTTCCGGCTACCTTCCCGATCCGGCCGCCCACGGCTGGCGGGTTCGGCCGGTGTCCGCCGCCGACGTGCGACCGATCCGGCATACCGTGCTCCGGCCCGGTCAACCGGCCGAGACCTGCGTCTACCCCGAGGACGCGCACGTCGGCACCCGGCACTTCGCCACACTCGTCGCGGGGCGCCCGATCGGCGTGGCCTCGCTGTATCACGAGGATCCACCCGAAGCGCACGCCGTGCCGGGTCTTCTCCCGGGCCGGGGTTGGCGCCTCCGCGGTATGGCCACCCTCGAGGAGGTTCGCGGTACCGGTGCGGGGACCACACTCCTGCGCACCGTACTCACGAACGCCGCGCTGGCCGGCGCCGACGCGGTGTGGTGTAACGCCCGCACTACCGCAGCCGGCTTCTACGTCAAGCAGGGCTTCCGGATTCTGGGCCCGGAGTTCGACATCCCGGGCATCGGGCCCCACGTCTTCATGCATTGGAGTACTTCATGATCCACCAGACACCGAACCCTGGTTCGCTGATCGACGAGCAGGAGGCCCGCTGGCTCGCCTCGATCGCACTCGTCGAGGCCGGAGTGCCCGAGGACGACGCCGATCAGGTGGCTGCCGCGCTCGTCGACACCTCCCTGCGCGGCATCGACACCCACGGTCTGCGGTTGCTGCCGCAATACCTGGACGAACTCGCGACCGGCGTCGCGAATGCAGCGGCGTGCCCGACCGTGGTCCGGGACCGTGGCGCCGGACTGCTGCTGGATGCGGACGGCGCACTCGGCGTGCTCGCCGGACTCGCCGCCGCCCGCCTGGCAGCCGACCGGGCCAAGGCTTTCGGCGTCGCGGCGGTGGGCGTGCGCAATTCCAACCACTTCGGCGCGGCGTCGGTCTACACCCGGCACCTGGCCGGGCAAGGGATGATCGGTATCGCGGTCACGTCCGCCGCGTCCCGGGTGGCTCCGTACGGCGGGGTCGAGCCGCTGTTCGGCACCAACCCGATCAGCGTGGCCGCGGGCACGGGGGACGACGGGCTCGCCCTCGACATGGCCACCAGCCAGGTGTGCTTCGGTGAGGTGAAGCACCGCCGGGCCGAGGAACGACCGCTGAACAGCGGCTGGGCCACCGATCGCGACGGGCGGCCCACCGCGGAGCCCGACGAGGCGTACGCCCTGTCGCCACTCGGCGGATACAAGGGGCAGGGCCTGGCAATGGCGGTCACTCTGCTGGGGGCCGTGTTGACCGGGTCGCCGCCCGACTGGCAGCTCGAGCAAGTCGGTGAGGGAACCCCCGGTCGAAGCCGAGGGGTCGGACACTTCGTCCTCGCCCTGGACCCCGGAGCGTTCAGTGGGCATGCGCAATTCACGGCCGGGCTGGCGGACCTCCTCGGCACCGTCCGCGGGGCGACGCCCGCCGCGGGGACGCCGGTGGTGGCCCCGGGCGATCCGCAACGCGCCCACGAGCGCGAACGACGGGTGCGGGGAATACCGCTCGACGCCCGGACCGCGGAGGCCTTCGCCACGCTGGAAACAACTTTCGATGGATTTGCCGTGACGAGGAAGGACGCTTCTCGATGATTCTCGTACTGATCAGCCCGCGTGCCGCCGGGTTGCCCTTCGCCCAGTGGCTGCCGGAGAAGCGCGGACGGCTGGTGGCGGTCTGCGCCGAGGGAACGGATCCGGGTGAGGGATTCGCCGAGATCGTCACGGTCACCGACTATCACGACGACGACGCGGTGCTGGGCGCCGCTCGGGAACTCGCCGGACGGCACCGGCCGAAAGCGGTCGTCGCCCTGGCCGAGGTCGATGTGGAACGGGCCGCCACAGTGCGCGGCGAACTCGGCCTCCCGGGCCTGGACACCGCCACGGCAGGCGGCTACCGCGACAAGATTCTGATGAAGGAATTGGCGCAGGCCGCAGGGCTTCTCGTTCCGGCTTTCGCGCCGGTGCGCCAACCGGCGGACATCGTCGACTTCATGGCCGCGAACCCGGGCCGAGTCGTCGTCAAACCGCGCAGTGGTTCCGGCTCCACCGGCGTGTACGTGCTCGATTCGCCGGCGCAGGCAACCGGACTCGCCGACACCGTCACGGCGACACCGTACGAAGTCGAGGAATTCGTCGACGGCGCGGTGCACCATGTGGACGCGTTCCGCGTCGCCGGAGACCCGGTGGCCGCCATCGCGTCCCGCTACACCGGCCAGGGGTGCCTCGAGCACTGGACCGACGCCCCGTTCGGCTCCCGCTCGGTCGACACCACCGACCCGGTGTGCGCACGACTGGTGGACGAGACCTGGCGGCTCGTCGATGCACTGGGCTCGCCGCCCACAATCTGCGTGCACGCCGAGTTCTTCGTCACCGCGGACGGCGACATCGTGCTCTGCGAAGTGGCCGCACGGATCGGCGGCGGACCGATACCGACGATGCTCCGCCATGTCCTGGGCATCGACCCTCGGCATCTCTGGGCGCGGGTGGAATGCGGGCTCCCGACCGACCTGGACGCTGTCCGAGAGCGGGTGGCGGCCGCCCCGCACGCAGCGTTCTACGGCGTGCCGCCGCGCCGGGGCCGGGTGCTGCGACTGCCGGACGCACCGCCGGGCGTGCACGACTTCACGCTGAACACCCACATCGGGGACGACTGGACCCCTGCCCGGTACAACGAGCGCAAGTCGGCGGACTTCCTCGCCTACTGGGTGGTGACCGACCCCGATTTCACGGCGCTGGGAAACCGGCTGATCGCCACCGCCGAACAGGTGAGCGCCGGATTCGCATGGGACCGTGCCGAAAGCGAGGACGCAGCATGACCGCCACCGATGTCGACGGGATCACCGGCCACGTCCTGCCCCGCGGCGCCCGCCCCACCGCCGCCGACTTCGCGGGCATCGCCGACCCGGACATCATCTGGGAGGACGCGCGGTGGTGGCGGTTCACCGAACGCACCGACCTGCACGAGGTGCGTTACCTCGAGGTGCGCGCGGACGGCCGCACCGTCGCGGTCGCGCCGCTGCTGGTCACGGCGCGGCCCGGGGGCCTGCTCTTCTACGACCCGCCCCGGCTGGCGGGAACCGCGGGCCCGATGGCCGAACCGGAGTTGCTCGATCACCCCGATCGGCTGCGCTGGGCCGAGCTCACCGAGGCGCTGCCCGATGCCCGCGAGGATCAGTACCCGTCGGTGGCGCTCGCCACGTTCGGAAACCACCACGGTGTCGCGCACGCGCCCGGCCATTCGCACGATCAGCGCCGCGCGGTCATGGCGGCCCTGCCCGAACTGCTCCATCAGGCCGGCGACGAACTCGGCTGCCGCAGTGAAGCATTGCTGTACGTCGGAGAGGCGGAGGCCGAGGACGTCGACGGTTCCGCGACCCGCGCCGGGTACACGGCGGCCCTGCTGGGCGCCGAGGGTGTGCAGGACCTGAGCGGACACAGCTGGGCGGAATACGTCGCGAGCCTGAGCAAGCGCCGGCGCGTCCGGCTCCGCAAGGAGGTCGCGGACTACACCGCCGCCGGCCTGCGCACAGTGGTCCGCTGGGGTCCCGCGGCGATCGACGACGAGGTCGTCGCCCTCCAGGTCGCGCACCGGGCCAAGTACGGGCTGCCCGGCGGCGAGGACCGGGTCCGACGCGATTTCGACGCCGTCCGTGAGGAATTGGGCGATTCCTGTGTGCTGCTCGGTGCCGAACTCGGCGGTCGGCTCGTGGGTTTCGTGCTCTACCTCCGCACCCCCGACACGTTGTTCGCCAGGACCGCCGGATTCGCCCCGGGGATTCGTGGCTGCTACCTGACGCTGACCTACCACGAGACGGCGCGGTGGGCGGTGGAGCACGGCATCCGTCGCGTCCACTACGGCCTCGCCGCCTACGAGGCCAAGATCGCCCGCGGATGCCGACTGCGACCCCGCTGGGGCTGGTTCGCCTTCCGCGGCGAAGGCGCCGACAAGTATCGCGAGGCTCTGACGCTGCAGTCGCGCAGCATCGAGCGGCGGCTGAACCTGGTCGGTGCACCGGCAGCCCCTGTCCCGTCCCGGCGGCCCGCCGCCACCGAACCGAAAGCAGAACAATGGAACTGATCCCGACCAGCACCGTCTGGATGGACGGTGAATTCGTCGCCTGGGACCAGGCACAGGTCCACGTGCTGACACCGAGTCTGCACTACGGATGGGGTGTCTACGAGGGCATCCGGGCCTACGCGACAGACCGCGGTCCGGCCGTGTTCCGGCTGCGCGACCACCTGCGACGGCTGCACGACTCGGCACGGGTGTACCTGATGGACCCCGGGTGGTCGGTGGACGAGCTCACCGAGATCTCGCTCGAACTGCTCCGCCGCACCGGCCTGGACTCCGGCTATCTGCGACCGATCGTCTACCTCGGCTACGGCTCGATGGGGGTCGCGCCCGCACTGGACACCGCCCGGGTGGCGATCGCGGCGTGGCCGTGGGGTTCGTACCTCGGTGAAACCGCGGACCAGGAGGGCTGCCGACTCGTCGTCAGCAGCTGGCAACGCAACGGGGTCCACTCGGTCCCTCCGCTCGCCAAAGCGACCGGAGCCTACGTCAATTCGGCTCTGGCGAAGGTCGGCGCGCTGCGCGCCGGTTACGACGACGCACTGATGCTCACCTCCACCGGGCACGTGGCCGAAGCGTCCGCCGCGAACATCTTCGCCGTCCGCGACGGTGAACTGATCACCCCTCCGGTCGGCGACAACATCCTGCCCGGTCTCACCCGCGACACCGTGATCACGCTCGCCCGCGACCTGGGGATCACGGTGAGGGAGCAGAGTCTGACCCGTAGCGAGCTCTACGTCGCCGACGAGGCGTTTCTCACCGGCACGGCCGCCGAGGTGGTCCCGGTGGCGTCGGTCGACGACCGCCCGGTGGCGGCGGGCGGGTGCGGCCCGATCACGAAGCAACTGCGCGACGTCTTCCACGACGTGGTCCGCGGGCGTGAGCCCACCTACCGTCACTGGCTGGAGTTCGCATGAGCACACGTTCACTGCCCTCGGCCGTACCCGATCGGGTCGCGGCGATCTGGGACGCCGAAGGCCTCGGAATCCTGGAGGGTGCCGTCACCGGATTCGCGAGCGCGGCAGACCTGCTCGACGGCAGCGCGTGGGCGAATGCGCGTCGCGAGGAGATCGCCGACCGGGTGGTCGACGTGATGGCCGTCCGGGCCTGGCACGCCCTTCCTCAGCTGTCGCACGGTCGCGCCCGGAGGGTGTCCCGGCGCTGCATCGCCTACTCGCTTGCAGCGGACACCGTCCGCGCCGACGGGAGCGGTACCGCCCGGTCGGACTGCTGGACCCTGACCACCCATGCGTTGGAACTGCTGACGATTCGCGAACACTTCGACGCGGCGGCCCACCGGCCCAGAGAGCTTCTCGGAGTCCCTCCCCGGGGAAGGTTGCTCACTGCCTGGCAGATGGTGGACGACGCGCTCGGAGCCCTCGGCACCACCCGCCACGAATGGGTGGGTGCAGACCCCGCGACCGTCGCCGCCGCCGGGTGGGTGCTGGTCGACCGGATGAGCCGACTCCTTCTCGCGGCGGCGCTGGTCGCGCAGTCCGCGGCAGCCGAGTCGGCTCAGGATGCCGAACTACTCGTCAACGCGGCCCGTCGGTACGCGTGGAACCACCTGCGGCGTCCGGCGCCCGAGGCGGCGACACCCACCCATGTGCAGCGGTCGGCCGATCTCGTGCACGCCTTCCTGACGCCGGGGAGCATCCCGTGACCGCCCGCCTGCGGCGGCTGGGTGATGCGGTGCTTCCCGACAGCCCGGCCGGTCGCACGCTCGCCGTCGGCGCCGGCGTCGACTCGCTGGGTACCGGGATGTTCTTCGCGTCGTTCGCCCTGTACTTCATCGGCGTGGTCGGTCTCACCGCGAACCAGATCGCCCTGGCCACCACGATCGCGGGTGCGCTCGCGCTTCTCGCCCCGGTGCCCCTGGGCAGGCTGGCCGACCGGGTGGGGCCCGGCCGGTTCTACGTGGCCCTCCTGCTGTTGCGCGGCATCGGCTACGGATGCTTCGCGCTCGTATCCGATTTCACCGCCTACCTCGTGCTCACCGTGCTGCTCACCGCGGCCGACCGGGCGAGCAGCCCGATCCAGCAGGCCGTCGTGACGGCGGTGATCGGCGGCCACGACCGGACCCGGACGATGGCGACCATCCGCGCCATCCGGAACGTGGGTCTCACCGCGGGGTTCCTGCTGGCGGGCGTCGTCTTCGTGACCGGCACCTCCGCCGCGTTCACGGCGCTGTTCCTGGGCAACGGAATCTCCTTCGTGGTCATCGCGTTCGCAGTCCGGCTCGTACTCCGGACGGGAACGGTCGTGCAACGCACGCCTCTCCCCGCTGGTCCCGGGCCGACCGAAACCGCGGTGCGCTCGCCGTTCCGCGACCGGTGGTTCATGGTCTTCACGGTCGGCAACGGTGTCCTGTCGCTGTACGACACCGTGCTGATCGTTCTGCTCCCGATCTGGGTCATCGAGTACACGTCGGTGCCGCTCGCGTGGGTGCCGGTGCTCATGGCGGTCAACACCGTGCTGACGGTGGTCCTGCAGGTCTACGTCGCCCGGTTCGCCGAGGGCACGTCCGCGGCGGCGCGACTCCTGACGTGGACCGGGGCGCTGATGGCCTTCTGCTGCGGTGCACTCGCCGTCGGCCAGATGGCCGACACCGGTCCGGCGATCGCCGCCGTTGTCGTTGCGGTGGTGGCACTGTCGATCGCCGAGAACATCCATTCCGTGGCCGCCTGGGAACTGTCAGCCGAACTGTCCCCGCAGCCGGCTGTGGCCCGCTATCTGGGCGCATTCAGCCTCGGCATGACGGGCCAGAAGGTGCTCGGCCCCACCATTCTGGTCGTCGTCCTGTTGCCGACCGGTCTCCTGGCGTGGCCCGTCCTGGCCGGGACGTTCGGGGCCGCGGCACTGGTCTCCCGGACGGCGGCGCATCGCAGTCTCGCGGAACGCGCACGGACGAAGGAACGCCCGGCCGGCGACCTTCCTGCACTGTCTCCCTTCTCGATACTCGAGGTGAAGAAATGACCGAACACGTCCTCGTCGTCGGCAGCGGCCGCGACCTCCCGGGCCGGGTCCGTGACGCCCTTCCCGGCACACAGACCTCGGTGATCTGCCGACTGGAATTCGTCGCCAAGCTTCGCCGTCTGACCGAGCACTCGCGGGTCGTCGCCGTGCGGCACGACGCGCCGGACGAGGAGTGGATCGCGTTGGCCGCGGCCGCGCATGCACAGCACCCGTTCACCCGGATCGCCACGTTCGGCGAACGCGACCAGGACCGCTGCGCCGCGATCGGGGAGGCCCTCGGCCTTTCCACCCACTCGCGCCGCACGGTGACGTCGGTCCACGACAAGAACGCCATGCGCGCCGAGCTTCGCGAATCCTGCGTCGACGCCACCGCCTCCGCCGTCGTCGCCGACGTGGATGCGTTGCGTGCCTTCGCGTTCGAACACGGCTTTCCCTGCGTGGTGAAACCGGTGTGTGGCGCGGGCAGCGCCGGGGTGGCCGTGGTTCGGGAGGAGAGCGCACTGGCCGCGGCGTTTGCACGCGCCGGGGGCGACTTCGACGGCCTGACCACCAGCGGGGTGCTCGTCGAGCAGTTCCACGAGGGCCCGCAATTCAGCGTGGAGGCCTTCTCGGAATGCGGCGAACACCAGATCGTCGCCGTCACCCGCAAGTTCTCCGACCCGGCGAACTTCGTCGAACTCGGGCACGTCGCGCCGGCAGCCCTCTCGGCGGAGCACGACGAACGGATCCACACGTACGTGACGAGTGTGCTCGACGCCGTCGGTGTGGAGTTCGGGGCAACCCACACCGAGATCGTGCTCACCCCGACCGGTCCCCGGGCGATCGAAACCCACGTGCGGATGGGCGGCGACGAGATTCCGTCCCTGGCCCTCGACGCCACCGGCGTGGACCTCGCCGAATGCGTCGTGCGGCAGACCGTCGGGGAGAAGGTTCTACCCGGGATCCGGGCCGTCCTCGCCGAGGAGCGGCCGGCCCGCTGTTCCGCGATCTGGTTCGCCGCCGCACCGGTCGCGGGTGTCCTCACCGACGTCAGCGGCATCGACGACGCCCGGAAGGTCGACGGCGTGACCGACGTGCAACTCCTGGTCCGCCCGGGGGGCGCGGTCACCGTCCTGGAATCGTCCGATTCACGTGTCGCGTACGCACGAGCGGTCGGGGACACCGCCGAACAGGCGCTCGACGCCGCCCGGGAGGCCATGGCGCGCCTCGAATTTCAGGTGCGCGTGGCCGCCGCGAACACGGTGACGGTCTGATCCCGCAGATGTTGTCTCGAGTTCACAGTCCGACAGCGGTTTCGAGGAGATCGAGTTCGGCGTCGAGCTGATCGAGCATGGGGTGCAGGTCCGGGACGGTGCGGCGGCAGCCGGTGAGGCCGAAGACGATCTGGTCGTCGCTGCTGGTGCAGGTGATGTTGAGTGCCTGCCCGGTGGTGGGGATGGACAGCGGGTAGAGGGATTCGAGTCGGGCCCCGTTCCAGTACAACGGAGTTCGGGGGCCGGCGACGTTGGAGATGACGACGTTGAACGGTGGCCGCAGCGGACCCCGGCGGCCGAGAAACATCTCGACTCCGAGCGGGGCGGCGCCGAGTGCGCTCATCGCGAGCACCTGGGCCGGACTCATCGCCTGAAGCGCCGCCTTGCCCTCGTTCATGCAGTTGCGCACGGTCTCGAGGCGGTGCGCGGGGTCGGAGAGGTGGGTGGCCAGGTTGCACATGAGCACTCCCACCCGATTGCCTCCGGCCCCGGTATTCGGCGCGCGGAGGGAGACGGGGACCATCGCGATCAGGGGATTGTCCGGCAACGCGTCGCGGGTGTGCAGGTAGGCCCGGAGGGTGCCCGCGCACATCGTCAGCACGATGTCGTTGATGGTGGCGTCGGCGTGCTTGGCCAGCAGACGGATCCGTTCGAGGGGGAAGGACCGGGCTGCGACGTGCCGGGCTCCGCTGATCGGCACGTTGAACAGGGTGTGCGGTGCGGTCAGCGACACCGCACCCCCCTTGCCGTGCAGGGCGCGATCCACGGTGCCGACCGCTGCGGGCAGGAGTCCGGCCACCTCGCCGACCGCTGCGCGCGCGGCGTCCCACGCCATCGCGGGCAGTGTCGAGCCGAGCCCTCCCGAAACCGCGACGCCCGCGTCCGGCACGGCCGTCAGCGGGTTGCGGGGTTGCCAGGGCGTGGGCATGTTCCGACGATGCGGGTCCTCGCTCATGCTGTCGCGGAGCAGCCTCATCGCGGACGCACCGTCGGCCAGGGCGTGGTGGATCTTGGTGTAGATCGCGTAGCGGCCGTCGGCGAGGCCCTCGATCAGGTGCATCTCCCACAGGGGGCGGCTGCGGTCGAGCAGGGTGCCGTGCAGCCTCGACACCAGAGTCATCAGTTCGGCCATTCCGCCCGGCTGGGGCAGAGCGTCCCGGCGCACGTGGTGCTCCAGATCGACCTCGTGGTGCGGGAGGGTGTCCCAGCCCCACTGGCCGAGCGACGTCACCGAACGGCGGGCCCGCTTGCGGAACGGCGCCGCCACCTGGTCACCGATCAGCGCGGCATCGAACATCGCGCGCACATCGGCCGCGGACGCCCCCTCGGGTGGCGTGAACACTGCCAGGCCGCCGACGTGCATCGGATGCTCGCGGGACTCGCCGAGCAGAAACAGTGAATCGGTCGGTGCCATCGGCAACAGCATGTGGTGTCCTTACCGTTCCCGAATCCGGATCCACCTGCGCGGATCCGCTCCCCCCGGAACTGTTGTTCATGTCTGTGTAGTGGTGTCGCAAAGTAACGTTTAGATGTGGTTCATGTCACAAACCGGTCTAGCTGTTTGTAGTTCTACAGCACAACCACGCTTTCCGCCACATGCACGAACGTCCAACAGGACGATTGGGTACCCCGGGGTTGCCGGCCGTCAGAGTTCGATGTACAGGAAGTTGTCGGCCCAATTCGTTTCGCCGCTCGTCGTCGCGAAGTAGAAGATGCGCTCCGAGAATCCGCAATCGAAGTATTCGGCGATCTTCGATTCGCCGGGGGCGAGCGTGCCGAGGTTCCTGCTCTCGTAAACGAGCGGAGTGTGGACCGTGACTCCGGTGGCGGTCCCGTCGCCCTCGTTCGTGACACGCACGGCGCACGCGTTGACACCCTCGGCGTTCGCCTGCGTGATCACGAGGTCGGGTCCGTCGCCGAGAGAGCCGAACGGAGCGGCGGACGCCGTTGCCGCCCCGGCAGTCATCAGTCCCGCGATCATGGCTCCCGCCACTGCCGTACGTCGAAAATTGCGCATGGTTGTGCCCTTTCCTCGGTTGTCCGGATTGCCCCGATCGGTACGCTACAGTCGCCCACCCGCACGAGGCGTGCACCGGGTGCGCTCACATCGTCGGGGCGGCGTCCCTCGAAGGGGGCGGGGCGCCGTCACGGATGCGGGCGAGTTCGGACCGGGCAAACGCGACACGGTCGGTGTCCGCGCCGCGGGCGGCGGCAAGTTCGTCGGCAAGTTCGTCGGCAGCGTCGAGGACATGTACGGCGCGGGTCCGCTCCTGTCGTCCGACTCCGGCCTTGCGGAACGCCTTTCGCGCCTTGCGGTCGCCGCACATCGCCTCGAGTTCGGTGGCGGTCAGCACGCCCCGGGCGACCTCGGGCGCCATGATCGCGCGCAAGAACTGTCGTTCTGCCGGGACCGTCATCGCGAAGACTTTGATCGCGACTACCAGGGCGATGACGATGACCGCGAACATCAGCACGAAGAGCAGCGCCGTGTGCCCCCGCACGAGAGCACCCATGGAGTCCCACACCCCGTGCAACAGCATCGCCGTCGCCATCAGTGCGAGTCCCCGCCCGGCCTTGCGGGGTTCGGCCGGCCGGCCGAGGAGGTAGACGAGCCCGGCGCAGAAGACGGCGCTGTAGAGAATGTGTGCGCTGACTCCGGTGGCCATCCGCATCCACACCGTCGACATCGCCGACTCGACCTGACTGGCGCCGAACTGCGAGCCCGCGGATCCCAGCGCGTACGCGACGTCTTCGACGATTTGGAATCCCAGGCCGATGAACGCGCCCAGGATGAACCCGTCGAAGGCGGTACGGACCAGGCGAGGGGCCAACGAGATCAGCAGGAGCAGCCCGACGCCTTTGGCGATCTCCTCGTCGAACGGCGCCGCCAGTCCCGCGCCCCAGTCCAGTGCCCAGGCCTGGCCGAATGCCTTGGCGTACAGAGCGCGAACCGCATCGTTGGCGTGCGCCGCCATGGTCCAGGTGGCGGCGAGGCCACCCCACAGGAACGCCACGACGACCAGCGCGGCGGGCTGCCGGGCGTAGCGGTCGATGTGGTGGGTGAACCACCAGAAGATCGCACCGTAGACGGCGAACAGAACCAACGCCACCACGATCGCCTGCCGGTACGCGGCGTACTGACCGGCCAGCATCGAGGCGAAGGAGAACAGGCCCGTGACGACGAGCATCAGATACGCCCAGAAAGCGAGGTTGCGGGGCTGGAAGAAGGTGAACGACCTTCCCCACCCGGAGTTGTCGATCGCTGCGACCCGGTCGGCGTCGAGATCGTCGAGTTGCGGTGTGGTCACGAGCCCTCCCCGGTGCGGTGGCCGATGCTGGTGATCATGCGGGCAATGGTGACGGTGCTGTCGCCGGAGACCTCGGCGGGGCCGGTGGCCACCACTTCGACACCACGGCCGTCGAGGACGAAGGCCGCGATAACGCCGTCGGAGTGGGTGCCGGAGTACCCGGCGATCACTCCCCGGTCACCGGTGTCGGTGACGATCGTTTCGGGGCTGCCGGTGACGTGCAATCCCTGCGCGCCGTGCAGGGCGTCGGTGGTGTCGGCGATCTGGGCGAGCAAGGCTTCGGCGTTGCCGTCGAACTCGCCGGTGTGGACGGTGAACGCCACGTCGCCGTCGACGACGGTGGCGGTGTCGGGGTATTCGCCCGAGACCGGTCTGTCGCCGACCCGCACTCCCGATGTGATGCCCCACCCGGTGGCCGGGGTGAAGGTGACATCGCCCTTGACCTCGAGCACGTCGCCGGCGGCGACCGTGTCGTCGTAGGGCACCGCGCGATCGATTGCCGGCAGAATCAGTGCCATCACCGACGCGACGGCGATGACGATCAGCGCTGGGGCGATCGTCGCGCGGTCCAGGCCGAACCATCTCCGATCGACCGGAACCCAACGGTCGTCAGGCTCGAACGGGCGTGGGGGAGCATCGCGTGGGTCGTCGATCTTTGTTCCAGTTGTCACGGTCACCATCCCTCGCTGGACATTTGTTCAGAACATACGGGCTCGATTCCGGATCCGCGATTCAGACACCGGCCGGTTCGCGAACTCGATACACGTTGATCTCCGTGTCGCTGGGAAGTCGATCACCCCTCCACTGACCGACTTGCCGAGCGTGCGAAGAGACATGGTGCTCCGGATCTGCGGACGTCTCATGGTTTGATCGAGTTATGACCGAGGAGAACGGAATTCCCACCGTCGTGACCGCCGGCCGCATTATCGCAGCCCCGGCACGGACGGTCTTCGAACTGATTGCCGACCCGGCGCAACAGCCGCGTTGGGACGGCAACGACAACCTGGCCGAGGCCGCCGCCGGGCAGCGGGTGCGCGCCGTCGGTGACGTGTTCACCATGACGCTCACCAACGGCGGCATCCGCGACAACCACGTGGTGGAATTCGAGGAGGGGCGCCTGATCGCCTGGCTGCCCTCGGTGCAAGGCGATCAGCCGCCGGGTCATCTGTGGCGCTGGGAACTCGACCGAGTCGACGAGGCGAGCGTCCGCGTCACGCATACCTACGATTGGTCGCGATTGACCGACGAGAAGCGCCTCGAGCGCGCCCGGGCCACCACGTCGGACAGCCTTCTGGCCTCCGTCGACAGGCTTGCCGAACTCGCCGAGGCGAACGACCGACGGCCTCCCGCCTGACCTGTAGCCGGGTGATGTCCGACGTCACCGACCGGGCACGACGGAAATCGTCCCCTGGCAGACGGCGTTCTGAGAATTGACGAACCACCATCCCGCGCCGGTCTGGACGGTCACGGTGAACGACACCGTCCCGGTTCCCGTCCAGGTTCGGTTGATCGGGATGCCGGGCTTCTGCTGCCAGGCTGCCTCATCGCTGACGCTGTGTCCGGTCGCGCCGGTTGTCGTGTTGTGCCAGTCGACCGACACCCGCGTGCCGTACCAGTTGACGCCGATGCTCGGGATGAGACCGCCGGGCGGCGTCGGCAGTTCGTTGCCGCCGCTCAGCAGAATCGCCGGCTCCAGTGCGGACCCACCCGGTCGCAGCGACTCCCCGGACGCGGCGTTGATGGTCCACGTGAACGGCGGTGCCCAGACGAGGGGATTCGCGCTCGAGCACGTCATTGTCGTCGATGTCGGTGGCGCGGGCTGAGCACTCGCAACGGCGCCTCCTCCGGTCGCCACCGCGGTTCCCAGTCCGACAGCAGTGAGTGCCGCAGCACAGACCCGTCGTCCCAGCTGCTTGTTCATGAGCGCTCCATTCCTTCGTTACCGCGAGAATTGAGACGTCCGTCGCCCCCCATTCCATTTCGGCAGCGGGACAGGATCTGTTACAGATCGCGCGAACTGGACCGCCACTCACGCAGCTGTATTCGGCAACCAGCGCTGCCCGGAGGGACCTCGAATGGCGGGCTCGTAGTTGCCTGTTGCCGGTACTCGTCGATTTCACCGCGGCGTATGGATGGCTCGCACACTGACATCTTTCCTTTCGACAGCAGTGGCGGGGGAGTAGGCGGCGGGCTGTTCCTTCTCGTCTACACCGCCATCCCCGGCAGCGAAAGCCACGAAAAACTAGAGCTTCTCTCCGTCATCGGACCCCGACACGTCGTCCCGCAGACGCCCCCGAACGCGTGACCAACCTGACGATCACCGTCGTCCGAGCCCGATTCAAGGGGTGGAACTGCCCGCCAACTCGCCGGCAGTAACGGCCCACGGCGGCTCTCGATGTACATGGCAGTTGCCCGATGCAGAGCGCGGGGTGTCAGGAGGTCGGCAGTGGAGATCTGGTGTCGAAGACGGCGTGCACCTCTCGCACAAGTAATTGTTCTGGCGGTGTTGATGTTCGGGCTTGTTGCGTTCAACGCGTCTGCAGCATCTGCGGCGCCAACCGACACGACGGACGAGACCACAGTGCCGTTCCAGGTGTCGTCGCCCTATCTGTCTCGGTGTGGCGGGCTCGCCACGTGCATGCTCCCGTGGGTGGTCGCGATGACTCCCACAGCGACTTCGGGCGGGGAATCCGGAATGGTCGTATTCGAAGCGCGAGAACCGCTTCCCGCGGGCGCGTACTGCGAGAGCGCATGGGTTCATTGGCTCAACCTCGAGACCGGCGCTCGCGGGTCCGTCCTACTGGAACCGGTCGCCCTCTATTCGTGCGAACGTCGATCGGCCGCGGTACGAACGGGAGACGGTCAGGTTGTAGCGGTGGCAACGCTGAACTCTCCATGGCCCGTTCTCCATCCGGCCGGTGGGACGTTCGTCGTCCCCTGACGCGCGCGGCGGAGGCCCTCGAGCAGGCAGTGATTCAGCCAAGGCAGCGATCGCGTCCCAACGTGAACGGAGTGCAAGTGAAAAGGTGTATCGCAGTGGCGATCCTATCCCTGATCCCGCTGGGCATCTGTGTGCCGGCGGCATTCGCCGACCCCGTCGATCCCGACCCGTTCGGTTACAAGGACCGGACATCCGACTTCGTCATGCCTCTGGATCCCGGGGTGTTCGGAGTGAACGCAGGCAAACCGATCATCCTGAGTCCGTACGGGACGAGCCGAACCATCGAGTGTGCGTCCTTTCACGGGCAGAGTTGGTGTCGCCAGTTCGATCACGTCGGGAATGAACACGAGCTGTACCAGGTGAAGATTCCGACGGGGTCGACCGAGTGGGATTACCGCGGTGTCTGGATCTACAACCCGTTCTGACACCGACCCCGGTGAGCCTGCGGAACGGCCGAACGTAGCGAAGTGAGTGTCCACGGCGTCCGGATCGGCGAGAATTGGTGCCGTGCGAGTTCCGGTCGGTCAGCTCCCGAGTCGGCCACACGATGAGGCATTGTCCCGCGCAACAGGGGGTATCGAGCATGGTGCAACCAGCGAAGCGATTCCGCGTGCGACGGATCGGCAGTAGCACCCCTCTCGCCATCCTCGCGATCATCCTGGCCGGAGTCCTGTTCGCAGGTGCGTGTGGGCAGCAGGACACGCAGTCTGATGCCGAATCGCAGCCGGAGGCGACGACATCCGAGGCGATCCTGTTGCCTCAGGAGGCTCTGGTGGGATTGGACGTTGTACAGACGTACTTTCCGGAGATAGAACAGCAGACGGCGACGAGCGAGAACTCCACTGCGTCCGGTACCCCCGACGCGACGAGAATGGTGATCTACGAAGGGGGCGACGGCAGAAGGGTAACCGTCTCCGTCGATCGATATCCCAGCCCCGACGCAGCCGCGACCGCATTCGAGCAGGCGATCGACAACAGCGAAGTCGTCCCGGGATTCGCGGCGCTACCGGCGCCGGCCGACGTCGGCGACAAGGCATTCGCCGGTTCCGTGACGCAGGGAGACGACACGCACATCGGGTACGGCGCGCTCGCCGGCGAGTACATCATCGGGGTGACTTCGGCCGGCTATCCGGCTACCACCGAGAATGTCGAGAAACTGGCCGGCCTCACGCGCGACGCGGTCGAGAAGGCAACGGCATAGCCACGGCGACCCCCGCGGCGCCAACACCGCGTCAGGATCGCGGCCCGCGGAGTCATAGTGCCGTCAAGAACGGCCGCGGCCTCGCGTGTCGGGGGTAGATCTGGAACTGAATCCCCGAGGAGGTTCCGATGACGCTTCATCTTCCCCACCGGTTCGTGCACGAGCGGCCACGGCAGAACACGGTGCTCGACCTCTCGGCACTCGGCACGGACAGCTCGAGCATCGAGGACGCGCTGCGTGCGGTGATGGAGCAGCCGCAACTGCGGCTGATCGGTTTCCGCTGCTCTGCCGGTTCCGGGGCCATCGACGACGCGATCGGGCTGATGGAACAGGTCCGGCGCGACTACGGGGTGATCCTGACGGAACTGGTCCTGCAGGACGACGACCGGGTGGATCTGAGGGAGGTCGTCGACGAGGCGCTGGACGAGGCCTGTGCCCGCAACCGGTATCCCCGCCCGAGCGTCGCGTTCACCGGGCACCCGGCCGAGCCGGGTCCTCCCGCCTTGACGAAATCTTGACGCCCTCACCCCTTGCGCCCGGTTGAACGCGCGTTTAGTGTATTAAACATGCGTTCAACCAGTGCCGGTTCCGAGATTCCGCAACCCGATATGACCACGCGTGCCCGAGTGCGTGACGCGGCCATCACGGTGTTCGGCAATCACGGCTTCAGTACCGGAGTGCGGGCGATCGCCACCGCAGCCGGAGTGTCACCTGGTCTCGTGATTCACCATTTCGGTTCGAAGGACGGCCTGCGCGCCGAATGCGACGAGCACGTCCTGCGGATCATCCGGGAGCAGAAGGCGGAGGCGATTTCGACCCCCGGGCCGGCGGGTGCAATGCGCGCCCTCGCCGAGATCGAGCAGTACGCCCCGCTCGTCGCCTACATAGTGCGGAGTTTTCAGGCAGGGGGAGGTCTCGGCGAATCCCTCTTCGAGCACATGGTGGAAGACACCGAGCAGTATCTCGCGTTGGGCGTGGCGGCCGGAAGTGTCCGGCCCAGCCGCAACCCGAAGGCGCGGGCGCGCTACCTCACCCTCTACAACGTGGGCGCCATGCTGCTCTACCTGCAGATGCGCGCCGACAAGGAAACTCCGCTCGATTACGCCACGGCCATCCGCGACCTCGCCACCGACGTCACGCTGCCCGCCCTCGAGATGTACACCGAGGGGCTGCTGCCGGATTCGTCGACGCTCGAGGCATATCTGGCCACCGAAGACGGCGCCGCGCAGGCGGGCGCGGCTCCCGCAGAACATACCGACTCCCCGAACTAGGAGCAGCAGCTATGAGTGCGATCATCGAAGTGCGCAACCTGGTGAAGACGTTCGGACGAACCCGGGCGTTGGACGGACTCGACCTCGAGGTCGGCGAAGGGGAGGTGCACGGGTTCCTCGGGCCGAACGGCGCCGGTAAATCCACCACCATCCGCGTCCTCCTCGGCAGCCTGCACTCCGACAGCGGTGAGGCCACCGTGTTCGGTCGCGATCCGTGGCGCGACGCCGTCGCCCTGCACCTCGACATGGCGTACGTCCCCGGGGACGTGACCCTGTGGCCGTCGTTGTCCGGCGGCGAGACCATCGACCTCCTCGCGCGGATGCGCGGCGGACTGGACGAGACCCGCAAGCAGGATCTGATCGAACGCTTCGACCTCGACCCGCGGAAGAAGGGGCGGGCGTATTCGAAGGGCAATCGTCAGAAGGTGGCATTGGTGTCGGCGTTCTCGTCCGATGCGCGCCTGCTGCTGCTCGACGAACCGACGTCGGGTCTGGATCCGTTGATGGAACAGGTTTTCCGTGAGTGTGTCGCCGAGGCCCGCGACCGCGGTGTGACGGTGCTGCTATCCAGTCACATCCTGTCCGAGGTGGAGGCGCTGTGCGAGCGGGTCACCATCATCCGGGCGGGTCGGACGGTCGAATCCGGGACACTGGCGTCGATGCGGCATCTCAGCCGTACGTCGATCACCGCCGAACTTCTCGGTGACCCCGGCGATCTGAGCCGCATCGACGGCGTGGCGGACATCGAGTTCGACGGGTCGACGCTGCACTGCCAGGTCGACAGCGAACATCTCGGCGAACTCATCCGGGTGCTCGGCGACACTGGGGTACGCAGCCTCGTCAGTCAGCCGCCGACCCTCGAAGAACTCTTCCTGCGGCACTACGAGATCGACGACGGCAAGACGCCGTCGTCCGACACGGTGGAGAAGGTGCGGGCATGAGTACCGCAACGGTGTCCCGGTACCGGTCGGTGGAGCCGGCGCCGGTGTCTTCCTCGGATTTCAAGGGGACACTGCACTTTCTGCGGTTGTTCCTGCGCCGGGATCGGATCGCGCTCCCGCTGTGGATCCTGATCTTCGCGTTCGCACCCGCGCTGTACGTCGCGAGCATCGCCGACATCTACACCTCCGACGCTCAGCTGGCGGAGTTCGCGGCCACCACGGCGGCCAGCCCCGCGCAGATCGCCATGTACGGGCCGATCTTCAACTCCAGCCTCGGCTCGGTGGGGGTCTGGAAGGCTGGTATCTACTACACGCTGATCGGGCTGGTGGTGATCCTGACGGTCATCCGGCACACCCGCGCGGAGGAGGAGACCGGCCGGGCGGAGCTTCTCGACTCGACCTCCGTCGGACGGTATTCGGGCCTGACCGCGGCGCTGCTCCTCGCCGGCGGCGCCTCCGTCGTGACCGGGATCCTGTGTGCGGCAGCGTTGCTCGCCCGGGACCTTCCGGTGGGCGGTTCGGTCGCGTTCGGGACGTCGCTGGCCTGCTCCGGTCTGGTGTTCACGGCGGTCGCAGCCGTTGCGGCGCAGGTGAGTACCGGCGCCCGCGTCGCGCGCGGCGTCGCGTTGACGGTGCTCGGGGTCGCGTTCGCGTTGCGCGCGGTCGGTGACGCCGGGTCCGGCACCCTGTCGTGGTTCTCACCGCTCGGCTGGGACCTGCAGATTCGTCCGTACGCCGACGAACGCTGGTGGGTGGTCGTCCCCAGCCTCGTCACGGCAGTCGTACTCACTTGGGCGGCATACGCTCTCCTGCGCCGCCGCGATGTCGGCGCCGGTCTGATCGCCGAACGCCCCGGTCCCACCGACGCGTCGCCGGCGCTCGCCGGAACTCTGGGGCTGGCGTGGCGGATGCACCGCGGCACGCTCGCGGCCTGGACCGCCGGGCTCGGACTGTACGGCCTGCTCATCGGCAGCGCCGCGAAGGGGATCGGTGGCCAGGTCGGCGACAGCCAGACGATCCGGGACATCATCACGCGGATGGGCGGTTCGCAGTCGCTGGAGGAATCGTTCATCGGCTACGCGTTCACGATGCTCGCGGTCGCCGCCGCGGCCTACGCGATCTCCGCGTCGTTGCGGCTGTACTCCGAGGAGAACGCCCAGCGCCTCGAACCCGTGACGGCCGGTTCCGTCGGCCGCGTCCGGTGGGCGTCGAGCCACATCCTGTTCGCGTTGCTCGGACCTGCGGTCGCGATGATCGTGGCCGGAGTGGCCGCCGGACTCACGTACGGCGCATCCATCGGCGACGTGGGGGGAGCCCTGCCCGACGTGATCGGGGCGGCGCTCGTGCAACTTCCCGCGATCTGGATGCTCGCCGGAGTGACGGTCCTCCTGTTCGGTGTGGTCCCGCGGTTCACGCCGGTGGCGTGGGGTGTGCTCGTCGCGTTCCTCCTGATCTTCATGGTCGGGTCGATCGCGCAGTTCCCGCAGACGGTGCTGAATCTGGAGCCGTTCAGCCACGCCCCGAAGCTGCCGGGCGGGCAGTTCGAGGCGACGCCGATCGTGTGGCTGTTCCTGATCACGGTCGTGCTGATCGTGGTGGGCGTGGCGGCGTTCCGGCGGCGCGACCTGCGGTGAGCGCCGGCCGGTGTGCACACTGAAGGCATGGCACGTGTGCACACCGGCGAGTCCGTCCTGGCCCGGACGGTGCGGATAGTCGAATCGTTCCGTTCGGACGATTCGCTGCTCACGGTGTCCGAGATCGCGCGACGGTCCGGTCTCCACATCTCCACGACGTCCCGGTTGATCGACGAACTGGTGGGGTGCGGCTGGCTCGAGCGTGAGGATCGGAAGGTGCGGATCGGGGTCCGCCTGTGGGAGGTGGCGTCGCGGGCGTCCCCGACACTCGGGCTCAGGGAAGCGGCGATGCCGTTCATGGAGGACCTGCACGCCGTCGTCGGGCAGCACACTCAGCTCGGTGTCCTCGAAGGTGACGAGGTGTTGTTCATCGAGCGGCTCACGGCACCGGGTTCCGTGGTCAACTACACGCGCATCGCGGGCCGGATGCCGCTCCACGTGTCTTCGTCCGGGCTGGTCCTGCTCGCGCACGGACCGTCGGAGCTTCAGGAGCGCATCCTGAGCGAGCCGTTGAAGGTATACACCGACAACACGATTCGCACCGCACGACAGCTGCGAGGAGTCCTGGCCGACGTGCGTCGGCACGGCTACATCCTCTGCGCCGGCCACCTCTACCCGGACACCACGGGCGTCGCGGTCCCGGTGCGGGACGGCAGCGGCAAGGTGGCCGCCGCGCTGTCGGTCATCGTGCCGAACGACGAGAAGGCGTACGCGCAGATCCCCGCGCTGCAGGCCGCGGCGAAGGGCATCACCCGCGTGATGGCGGCGGCGCCGAAATGAGGCAAGCCCCGGTGGCAGACGCTCACGGATCTGCCGGAATCCGGCGCAATTGCGCGGGCGGCCGACCAATGTCTGTGACGCTGTGCGCGGTGGACTATCCGCCTCGCCCGTGCCACGGTGGAATCGGAACCACTTCTCCCAGAAAGCGCAGCATCATGGAAAGCACCTCGCAACCCAGCCCCCGGGAATGCCCGGACTGCCACGCGCTCACCGCGGACCTCGAAGCACACAAACTCTGGCACTCCCGGCTCGTCCACGACATCGCCACCGCCGTCGACAAAGACATCAGCCGGAGGGCGCACACCTGATAACTCAGCCTCGGCGGCGTCCGGGCGGGCAGCCTAGTCGAGTGACCCCGGTAACATCTCGACTTTCAACTATTGAAAATGATCTGGCGGCTCACCCCCGGCTCGGAAGATCCTCGAACAAACGCGAGATCGAGGAGTCGAGATGCCACAGAACCCGGTTTGTTCCGGTGCGCCAGCGGACGCGGCGCTGCGAGTTGTCGCCAAAGAGCTTGTCGCGGACGGTGTTGTCGCACTGACCCTGCGTCACCCCGACGGGCGGCGCCTCCCGGACTGGGCCCCGGGGGCCCACATCGACCTGCTGCTCCCGAACGGGCTGACGCGGCAGTACTCGCTGTGCGGCGACCGGTGGGACGCGTACAGCTACCGCGTCGGAGTGCTGCGGGAACCGGCGGGCCGGGGCGGGTCGGCGTACGTCCACGACGCACTCGCGGAGGGTGACCTCGTCGGGATCGGCGGTCCGTGCAACAACTTCCCGCTCGTCCCCGCACCGAAGTACTTGTTCATCGCGGGTGGTATCGGGATCACCCCGCTGCTCCCGATGGTCCGCCAGGCGGAACTGATGGGCATCGACTGGCAGCTTCTGTACGGCGGCCGCACCCGCACGTCCATGGCGTTCCGGGACGAACTCGCCGCCTACGGCGATCGGGTGTCCGTCGTGCCGCGGGACGAGCGGGGCCACCTCGACCTGTCGGCGCATCTCGCCGCCGCCGACGACGACGCGAAGGTCTACGTGTGCGGGCCCGGGCCACTGCTCTCCGCCGTCGAAAAGTGTTGCGCGGACCGGCCCGTCGGCACGCTGAGGACGGAACGCTTCGTCCCGGAGGACCGCGGCGCGCCGCTGCGCGACGAACCGTTCGAGGTCGAACTCGCGCGCTCCGGCCTCGCGGTCACGGTGACACCCGGCGCCAGCGTCCTCGACGCCGTGCAGGCGGCCGGGGTCAACGTCCTGTCCTCGTGCCGCGAGGGCACGTGCGGGACCTGTGAGACCACCGTCCTCGCCGGCGCCCCCGACCACCGCGATTCCGTCCTCGACGACGAGGAGCGGTCCGCCGGCGACTGCATGCTCATCTGCGTCTCCCGGTCCTGCTCCGACCGCCTCGTGCTCGACCTCTGACACCCCCACCCGAAGGGACTCACCGTGACGATGTTCGCCCCCGCTCCCGCGTTGCCCGTCAGCGACGCCGACCCGTTCGCCCTCGACGTCCTGCAGGACCCGTTACCGTTCCAGGCCGAACTGCGGGACGCCGGCCCCGTCGTGTACCTGCGGCGATACGACGTCTTCGCGCTGGGCCGCTACGAGCAGGTCCATGCCGCGCTGACCGACTGGCAGTCGTTCCAATCCGCCGCCGGGGTCGGCCTGAGCAACTTCCGGGACGAGACCCCGTGGCGTCCCCCGAGTGTCCTGCTCGAGGCCGACCCGCCGCACCACGACGCTCCACGGGCGGTGCTGAGCAAGATTCTCGGCCCCCGCGCGCTGCAGAAGCTCAGGGTGTCGTGGATCCAGGACGCGGAGGTTCTCGTCGACCAGTTGCTCGCGAACACAACCGAATTCGACGCGGTCACCGACCTCGCCGCCGCCTTCCCGCTGCGGGTCTTCCCGGATGCCGTCGGCATTTCCGACGCCGGACGCGAGAACCTGCTGCCCTACGGGGACCACGCATTCAACGCGTTCGGTCCCGTCAACAGTCTGGTGGAGAAGGGGGCGCCGCGGGTGGCCGAACTGGTGGGTTGGGTCAACGCGCAATGCGCCCGCGACGCGCTCACCGGCGACGGCTTCGGTGCACAGATCTGGGCGGCGGCGGACCGCGGTGACATCATGTACGAGCAGGCGCCGCTCGTCGTGCGCTCGCTGCTGACGGCCGGGGTGGACACCACGGTCAACGGACTCGCGGCCGTGCTCTACGCGTTCGCGACGCATCCGGAGCAGTGGGCGAGGCTGCGGGAGAACCGCACGCTGGCCCGGACCGCATTCGACGAGGCGGTCCGGTGGGAGTCGCCGGTCCAGACGTTCTTCCGCACCGCCACCCGCGACACCGAGATCGGCGGCACGACCATCCCGGACGGCAGGAAGATCCTGATGTTGCTCGGCGCCGCGAATCGGGATCCCCGCAGGTGGGAGAACCCGGACGCGTTCGACCTGGGCCGCAACCCGTCCGGGCACGTGGGGTACGGGATGGGAATTCACCAGTGCGTCGGCCAGCACGTCGCCCGGCTCGAATCGGAGGCACTGCTGACGGCACTGGCATCCCGAGTGGACTCATTGGAGATCGCCGGGCCGGTGCACCGGCACCTCAACAACACGCTGCGGTCGTGGGAATCCGTGCCGGTCAAGGTGCGGTTGTCGTAGGCGAGAAAACCATACGTACGTATGTATTGACCGTCGAACCGACGGTCCCGCCGACACGATGTTCCCCCCGGCCGCCGCGGTGATCACCGAGCAAGCCGCGGCGGCCGGGGGTAGCAGCTGGTTACGACGTGGCGGAGGTCGACTCGTCGATGTCGAAGAGTTCGCCGATCAGGCCGCCGAGGAATCGTCGGTGTTGTGACGATATTTCGGCGGCCGCTGCTTCGTCCCGGGCCGCACACAGTGTGATCAGGTTGTCGTGGTGCTCGATGGCGTCCTGCCAGCCGCGGAGGCTGGAGAACTTGCGGTAGTAGATCCGGTGGATCTGCGGGTGCACCTGGTGCATGAGGCGCTTGAGCAGTGGGTTGCCGGCAGCGTCGACGATGACGCCGTGGAAGGTGTCGTCCGCAGCGAGGGCGGCACCGATGTTGTCGGTCCTGATCGCCTGCGCGAGGTCGTCGTTGGCGGTGCGCATCACGTCGATCATGTCGTCGGTGAGGTTGGGCACGCCCGTTTTCACGGCCAGTTGATCCAAGACCTCCATCACCGCCAGCGTCGCCTCGACATCGGCCCGGTTCAGCGGGGTGATCCGGGTGAAGGCGGCGGGTTTGGCCTCGACGAGTCCGGTGTCGATCAGCCGTGTCAGAGCCTCGCGCACCGGGGTGCGGCTCAGGCCCAGATGTTCGGCCAGCTCGCTGTCCTTGACCTTGGATCCGGGCGCGAGCTCACCGGTGACGATCGCGTCGCAGATCCGCTCGAACGCGACGTCGCTCATGCGGGGGCGCTCCACCGGATTATCACGCAACATACTGGATACTGTACTCTGCACGCCGCACGCTCCTGGGGCCCGCGTGGGTGAGTGCCGGGTGCCTTGTCGCGACGATACCGAGTGTGTCTTCGTCGACTGTTCATGGTCCGGGCCCCGACTACCCATCCGCGCTGCGTCGCCCGGCGAGAACCTTGTCGCCGAGTTCGTCGGCAGGTGTTGCGGCGGACCGAGCGGCCTTCGCCTCGGCCTTCTCCTCGGACTTGTCGATCACCGACGCGGCGAGGGAGTTTCCGACGACGTTGACCGCGGTGCGGGCCATGTCGGCGATGAAGTCCACCCCCAGCAGGAGTGCGACGGCTTCTGCCGGAAGGCCGATGGTGTTACCTGCGGCGATGAGCACCACGATCGAAGCGGAGGCAACGCCGGCCATGCCCTTGGACAAGATGACCAGCACGCCGACCATCAGCAGCAGGGTGGGGATCGAGGTGTCGACGCCGTAGGCGTTGGCGAGGAAGACCAGGGCGACTGCCTGGTAGAGGACGGAGCCGTCGGTGTTGAACGAGTAGCCGAGCGGCACGACGAACGAGGTCGTCGAGCGGCTGACGCCGAGCCCCTCGAGCTTGAGCAGCAGGGGCGCGAGCACTGCCTCGGAGCTGCGGGTGACGAACGCAAGTCCGACCAGATTTCCGATGGCCTTGAGCATGGTGACGTACTCGACGCGGAAGATCGCGGCGATGATCGGAAAGATGATGCCGAGGATGATCGCCATCCCGACGTAGACGACGGCGAGGAAGCCGAGCAGGCTCGACAGGTTCCCGAACCCGTAGTGCGCGACGTCGTAGCTGATGAAGCCCAGCACCCCGAGGGGCGCGAGGCGAATGACGTAGCCGACCACCTTGAACATCGCGTTGGCGAGCGAGTCGAGCACGGCCGTCATCGGCTTCGACTGCTCACCGATCGCGGCGAGTGCCACGCCGACGAATCCGGCGAACACGATCACTGCCAGCAGGTTCCCCTCCGCGAAGGCGGCGAAGACATTCTTCGGGACAGCGTGCAGGAGTAGTTCGTGGAAGTCGATGCCCTGCTCGAGGGTCTCGACGGAGGCTTCGTCGGCGCCGGCGACGGGGGCGCCGGAACCGATGTCGAGCAGCTTCGCCAGCGCGACGGCCATCAAGAGGATGATCGTGGTGACGATCTCGAAGTACAGGATCGCCTTGGCGGCCATGCGACCGACCTTCTTCGCCGAATCCATGCGCGCGATCCCGAGCACGATGAGCGGGAAGACCAGGGGGACGACGATCATCTGAACCAGGTTGAGGAACACGTCGCCGGCCAGTTTGAGCTGCTCGCCGACGGCGGGGGCGAACGTGCCGATGAGTGCGCCGACGCCGACGGCGATCAGTGACTGCACACCGATCGGCAGCTTCCAGAACTTCCACCACCTGCGTGGTGTGCGAGACGTATCGGCGCCCTCGGGTGCTGTCGCCGAGTCGGCAGGGATGGCGGGGGATGTCGTCATTCAGCAGCTCCGATATATTGGATGTGGTGTACTGTGCGACAACAGTGATCGACGTCATAGGCCCTGTCAAGTAGAACGGCGAAATAGGTGTTGGTGGAAAAGTTGAGCGACAGCGATGTGCGGATCGAGCACGACTCGATCGGAGATCTGGCGGTACCGGCGGCGGCGTACTACGGCGTCCACACCGCCCGGGCGATGGAGAATTTTGCGATCACCGGGTCCACCATCGGTCAGTACCCGGCACTGGTCGCGGCGTTGGCGACGGTGAAACAGGCTGCCTGCCTGGCCAACCGGGACCTGGGTCTCCTCGATGACCGGCGGGCCGACGCGATTGTGGCCGCGTGCACGGAGATTCGCAATGGGGCACTTCTCGACCAGTTTCCGATCGATCCGATCCAGGGTGGCGCGGGCACCTCGTCGAACATGAACGTCAACGAGGTCATCGCGAACCGCGCACTCGAGATCCTGGGGTTCGGACGCGGTGCCTACACCGAGCTCGACCCCCTCACTCACGTGAACCTGGGGCAGTCCACCAACGATGTGTATCCGACCGCGATCAAACTCGCGCTGGTCGAGCATCTCCGACTGTTGATCGCCTCGCTCGGTCGGCTCACGGAGTCATTCGAGCGCAAGTCGATCGAATTCGACGACATCGTCAAAATGGGTCGTACCCAGCTGCAGGACGCGGTTCCGATGACCCTGGGGCAGGAGTTCGCCGCCTACTCGATCATGCTGAACGAGGACTGCGCCCGGCTCTCCGAGGGGGCGCTTCTGCTGTTGGAATCGAACCTCGGCGGCACCGCCATCGGCACCGGGATCAACGGCCATCCCGAGTACTCCGCGCTCGCCTGCAACTACCTGCGCGAGCTGACCGGTGAACCGGTCGTCCCGGCGGGCAATCTGATCGAGGCAACCCAGGACTGCGGAGCATTCGTGCAGGTCTCCGGCATCCTCAAACGCGTCGCCGTGAAGTTGTCCAAGACGTGCAACGATCTGCGGCTCACTTCCTCCGGGCCGACCGCCGGGCTCGGTGAGATCAATCTGCCTCCGGCCCAAGCGGGTTCGTCGATCATGCCCGGCAAGGTCAACCCGGTCATCCCCGAAATGGTCAATCAGGTCGCGTTCGAGGTGATCGGCAACGATCTGACGGTCACGATGGCCGCCGAGGGTGGGCAACTCCAGCTCAACGCGTTCGAACCCGTCATCGTCTACAGTTTGCTGCGCTCGACGACGCACCTGGCCGCGGCATCGGACGCCCTGGCTGTGAAGTGCGTCGACGGGATCACCGCCAACCGCGACCGCCTCGAGCAGGGTGTTCGGCGCTCGATCGGCATCGTCACCGCGCTCTCGCCGTTCATCGGATATGCCGCCAGCGCGGATATCGCCAAGAGGGCCCTGGCGACCGGCGCCTACGTCGGCGACCTCGCCGTCGACGACGGTCTGCTCACGCGCGCGCAGGTCGACGACATCCTGTCCCCCCGTAGACTCGCCGGCCTGCTCACCGCACCCACGGTGGACCGCGAATTCTCCGCACTCGACCATCTCACCGGTGTCGCCGCGCACTGATCGACGCTTCACACCCAGCACCTCGAATGCAGGACAGCGCAGTCCTCGCCCGAGGAGAAATACACATCGAGAGGAAACGAGAATCGGATGACCCTCACATCGTCGGCACAAGCCGCCATGGTCCCCGCGACACATGCGCGCTCCTGGCTCCTGGTCGCGGGCTCACGTCCGGACGAGTTCGCCGCAGCCGCGAACTCGGCGGCAGACGCGGTGATCTTCGACCTCGAGGACGGTGTCGTTCCGTCCTCGAAAACACAAGCCCGCGAAGCCGTCAGGCGTTTCCTCGCCGGTGGGGGCACCGGGTGGGTGCGCATCAACGACGTCACCACCGCGGACTGGACCGCTGATCTGGACGCGATCCGGGGGCTCCCGGGACTGAGTGGCGTGATGCTCGCCAAGACCGAATCCGCGGACCACATCGATCGCACGGCTGCGGAGCTGCCCCACATCCCGATCCTCGCCCTGGTCGAATCGGCGCGTGGCGTCGAATTCGCCTTCGACATCGCCTCTGCCGACGCCACGACCCGAATTGCATTCGGCACCGGCGACTTCCGTCGGGACACCGATGCGGGCGCCGAACCCGACGCCTTGGCCTACGCGCGGGGACGGCTCGTCGTCGCCAGTCGTGCGGCCGGCCTCCCCGGTCCCGTCGACGGCCCGTGCCTGACCGGCGAACCCGATCTGTCCGAGGCCTTGGCCGTCACCAGGTCGATGGGCATGACCGGCAAGCTCTGCATGCACGTCGGCCACACACCGATCGTCAATCGCGAACTGTCCCCGCTACAGAGCGATGTGGCCTGGGCTGCCGAGGTCATCGCACATCTCGGCGCGCAGGGTGAGAACATCGCCGACGGCAGCGATCGCCCGAAGCTTGCGCGTGCCCTGCGAATCACCCACCTGGCCGACGTCTTCTCGGTGTCGGCCTGAGATTGTCAGCGGTGGGCGCCTTCTCGGTCGGACGATCCCTCGACCTTGCGGATGCGATACATGAGGGTCTGACAACGCCACCACGGCGTCGCTGATCGTCGGATCCACCTACCCCGGTGCCGAGAAACCATAGCTACCCGGTAGCACGGTCGCGCACCTGGATCTAGCGAAGCGGCGGTCCGACGTCGTCGAGTTGGCTCCGACCTACGATCGTTCCGAGATCGCCTGTGTTGCAGCGTCTACCGTGGTGTTCGAACTCGTCTCGCCCATGGTCGCGGGTGTGCGACGGTATGAAACTACTCCGCGCTGTCACTGGACGGCTCGGAGCCTGCCTCCACCCGCGGAGGCAGGCTCCTCGAGGTCGTCGTTCTCGAACCGGATGAGTGGGGACTGTCACGAGGGCGGCTCTCAGCCTGTCTCGCCGGACGGGTCACGAATAGCCTTCGACGTCAGCGGATACATTGTCGAGAGGCCGGCTACGGGTGGAGGATCGAAGGTACTTCTGCGGGCCAGTTCTGGAGTCACGATCACGTCGAAGGTCATGTCTCACGCACTGGACTGGCCGGTCTTCTCTGCGCCCATACCTGAGAACCCCACCGAGTAGCCGCCGTCCACTGGCATCACAACGCCGGTCATGTAGGAGGATTCATCGCTTGCCAAGAACAATGCTGCAGAGGCGATCTCATCAGATAGACCCCAACGATCCATAGGGATTCCGGCGACTCGGGATGTGCCTGGCGGCGGAGTTGGGAACAGTCGGGCGTGCGGCACAAGGCCCGTCCAGATCGTGCCGGGGCACACTGCATTCACCCGGATGTTGTCGTCGGCGTAGTCGAGTGCGGCGGCCTTCGTGAGCTGGTTGACGCCCGCCTTCGCCGCGCTGTACACGCCGTGATGCTTCCAGCCGACGACCGCCGTTGCCGATGAAATATTGACAATGGATCCGCCGCCGGACTCACGCATGGAGAGGATGCCGTACTTCATACAGAAGAAGACCCCTCTGAGGTTTACTCCATGAACACGGTCCCAATTCTCGGTGGTCTGCTCGTGCAGTGGCATCAGCCCGCCGCCAAATCCCGCGTTGTTCACAAGGATGTCGATCCGGCCGAATTCTTCCTCGGCCGTCGCGATGAAGCGCCGAACATCCGCTTCCTCGCTGACATCTGCTTGAACTCCGACCGCCGCGGCACCGATCTCGTCGGCGACGTCGATGCCATTGCGGCTGATGCTTACGCAGACGACCTTCGCCCCTTCACTGGCGAATCGATGTGCCATGGCCTTTCCGATGCCCGAACCCGCGCCGGTGATGACTGCGACCCTGTCCTCTAGACGCATTAGCGTTTCCCTCCTTCGCTGCGGACTCAGCCGGCGCGCATGTTGACTTCATCGGTCATATCCATAGCGGCGTCCGCATCTCATCGCTCATTTTTCGACAGAGGCTCTTTCCGACCTGGGAGGTGGCGAACCACACGCTATCGGGCTTGCACGTCACCTCTTCCGTGCTCGGGCTCATGGATTTCAGGACAGCGCCTCCGCGATGTGCTTCGCTCGGTAGGTTTAATGTACCGTCCGGTCGAAACTTCCGCTAGAGCGGCCGTGGGGAATCTGGAAGGGTCCGACGTGTCAGTGAGCGGAGGCATCTCGCTTCGCTCCGGCCGGGGGCACCGCTCCGGCAGTGGGGATTTGCCGGTCGGTGCCTGGGTCTGCCGGCAGGACCTGGATCGCACAGGGCGTTCGCGGGCAGATGCGGAAGTGCTGCCTATTCTCTTCACCCAGGTTCGAGGCCCGCCAACACGAGGCGGACGTGTTCACGGACGGCATCGTCATCGAGCGGCCTGTGGCCGACGACAAGGCGGAAATAGAGGGGTGCATAGAGCAAGTCGAGTACGACGTCAGGGTCGGCAGGTCGGATCTGTCCGGCGGCGATGGCTGCGCGCACAATATCCAACCCGTGGCGTCGTCGTTCGTTGATGTAGCCCTCGCGGAAGGCTTGGGCAATCTCTGGATCGAACTGTCCCGCGGCGATGAGGGCGGCCATGGCGGTGCCTGTGGCGCCGCGGAAGGACTCGGCCATCTGCAGCAGCCGGTCCTCGAGCTGATCGAGCTGGAAGTCGTCCGGGTACGGCAACATGTCACCCGATTCGCGAAGAAACGCCGACATTATGACCGCGGCTCGGTTCGGCCACCACTTGTAGACGGTTACCTTGCTGACGCCGGCTTTCGCGGCGATGGCCTCGACTGTCGCGGCCTCCAGGCCCTGCTCCAGTAGCAGCTCATAGGCCGCGTCGAGGATCGCTGATTCGGCACGCGGACCGTTCTGGGTTCGCCGTGGGCGCTTGGTCCCAGGTTTGGTCGACTCGGCTTCTGTCGGAGTTGGCATTGAGGCACCTCACTGCATTGTCTGAACGTACAGTTCAGTTCAATTGTCCGCCCGTCACCGGTAGACGGCCAGTCGTAGATTGCCTATTTTGCTCGCGCAGCCCTGAGCGGCCGTCTGCATACACGGCGGTCCACGGCCGGCTCTGGTGCAGAGGAACTGCGTCGAAGCCGTCTGTCCGCGTGCTCCTGCGCGCCTCGATCGCTGTTCTCCTTCTGTCGGGTGTTGACATCGAGCCATCCGCCTCCGACAATAAGAGCACTTATATGAACTGTACGTTCAGTTCTATTCCAAGCGGGCAGACCTCCCGAAAAGAAGAGAGCCAATGTCTACTGTCACCAATCCGGAGTACTCCACCTTCGAATTGCCAGTCACTCGAAGGGAAGACGCCGGCCCGATCTCGGATGCAGAGCTCGCCGTCCGCCGTGACTTGGCCGCCGCTTATCGACTCTGTGCACTATTCGGCTGGGACGACCTGATCTACACCCACATCTCAGCGCGCGTCCCGGGGCCGGAACATCATTTCCTTGTGAATCCTCTCGGCCTCGGCTTCGACGAGGTCACCGCCTCGAGCCTGGTCAAGATCGACCTCGACGGCAACGTCATCGGTGACAGCCCGCACCGGCCAAACGCCGCTGGCTTCGTCATCCACGGTGCGATCCACGGCGCGCGGGAAGATGCCGAGTGCGTGATGCATCTACACACCGAAGCGGGCATGGCCCTGTCCACCTTGGAGGACGGACTGCTGCCGCTGACCCAGCACGCGATGCGCTTCCACGGTCGTCTCGGATATCACGACTACGAAGGCATTGCCCTCAGCGCGGACGAGCAGCAGCGATTCATCACCGACCTCGGTGACAATATTGGTCTGATCCTGCGCAACCACGGCACCCTCACGGTTGGCCGCAGTGTGGGGCATGCGTTCACCGAAACCTATTACCTGGACAAGTCCGCTCGGACCCAGCTACTCGCACTGTCCGCCGGCCGGCCCCTGATCATTCCTCCAACGGAGGTAGTCGAACTGACCGTCCGGCAGTGGCTAAACGATCTCGGCACTTCCAACGATCGCGAGTGGCCGTCTCTGCTACGCAAGCTCGACCGCTCCGATCCGTCGTACCTGGACTGAGGCGGGTGTTGTGGATCTCGATGGCAAACTGCTGAATTCGCCGACGGGCATCGCCGGCGCCGGGCCTTCTATGCCGCTTGCGAGTAACCGGCTGACCGGAGCCAAATCATGAGGGGCCAAAGCTACCGCAGAACGTTCAACGAGCACTGGGATACTGCCGTCGCCGCGCACGGCGACCAACCGTTCCTGGTGTTTCACGACGACACCGGCACAACGACGTATACCTACCGAGACTTCGACCAGATCATTGCTGGGACCGCGGGCACGCTCTTCCGGCACGGGGTCCGGCGGGGGGCCGCGGTACACGTCGCCCTGCGAAACAGTCCCGCGTTCGTGGCGCTCTGGCTCGCAACAGCCCGACTCGGTGCCTTCCTGGTGCCGGTTGACCCCGCCTCTGCGGCGCGCGATATCGCCAGCCAGATTCGACGGACCCAACCCACGGTAGGGGTCTGCGCCCAATCCCGGGCGGAGACGTACTGGGGCGGGGCACAGGGAATGGTCCCAGCAATTCTCGCGATGACCGAAACGACCGCCGACGTAGCCCCTGGCGGGCCACTTGTCGCTGACTCACCCGTCACCGTGGCGGCCGGTGACGTAGCACTGTCCGATCGGCTCGCGGTGATGTTTACGTCAGGCACGACTTCTGAGCCGAAGGGCGTAGTCCTCAGCCAGGAGAACTACAGCACGGTTGGAGAAACCATGGCAGCTGCCGTCGGTCTCCGTCCTGAGCACCGCTGGCTGGTGGCACTGCCGCTCTTCCATGCCAACGCTCAGTACTACTGCTTCGCCCCTGCCATCGTGACCGGAGCGAGTGTTGCCCTGACCCAAACCTTCTCGGCCTCGCGGTGGGTTCACCAAGCACACGAACTGAGTGCCACCCACGCCAGTCTGTTCGCCGCACCCATTCGCATGATTCTCGCTCGATGCGACATCGATCGTCCGCCGCTGCATCTCGAACATGTATGGTTCGCCCAGAGCCTCGGCCGTGGGCACTACGAGCAATTCGGCGAGCTTGTGGGTTGCCGTCCTCGCCAGCTCTACGGCATGACGGAGACGGTTGCCGCGGTGACGAGCGACACCAGCGTCCCGTTGCGTCATGACGTCATCGGACAACCGATAGGCAGTCGTGTGGTGGACGTTGTCGATGCCCGAGATGGCCTACCGACTCCACCCGGCACGCAGGGAAAGCTGCGCGTACGGGGAATCCGAGGTTCTGATCTCTTTCAGTGCTATCTGGACGACCCGGAGACGACGAACCGAGCCTTCACCGATCTTCCGGACGGCACGAGCTGGTTCGACACCGGCGACCTCGTCGTCGCCGATCCGGAGAGTGGCATGTACCGTTTCGTGGGACGTGCCGACGACGTCATCAAGGTATCTGGCGAAAATGTCAGTCTGACCGAGGTGGAGTCAGTGCTCGCGCAAGCGCCGGGAGTGTTGGAGGCCGCCGTGATCGCGCAACCGGACCCCATCCGCGATCATGTTCCTGTGGCCTACGTGGTGCCGCGGGACAGCACACAACCACCAGAGGTCGATGTCCTGGCGCAATGGGCGGCCAACAACTTGGCCCCCGCAGCGAGGCCGCGATCGTGGCACGTCATTGATGAACTCCCACGTACCAGCGTTGGCAAGGTTCGGCGTTTCCGAATTACCGCGGGCACTGCGAGTGCTCACCCCGGTTGTCGACCTGGTGGGGCGGGTACCTGACCGTTGACGAACGTCTATACAGTCGCGCCCGAGACATTTTGTGGGACAGCCCATGTCGTGGGAGCATTGGTGGGTGAGAGTTACCGTGATAGGTGTCGGCCGGTTGGGAGAGGCGCTCGTAGCAGGACTGTGTCGAGCGGGGATGCCCGCCGATTCGATCACCGTCATCGGCCGCAGCGTGGAGAGAACTTTCGAGGTCGCGCATCGGCACGGGGTACGTGTGGCCGATCTGCGCGATCTTCCCGACGAATGCGACGTTCTGGTCGTGGCGGTGAAACCGCAGCAGATCGAAGGTGTGTTGACCGGACTCGGATCGGCGTTGCACGGATCGACTATTCGCCCAATTGTGCTGTCGGTGGTGGCCGGGGTGGCCACCGATCGGATCGAGCAATTTCTTCCCTCCGTGGTGCCGGTGATACGCGCGATGCCGAACACGCCGATGACAGTGGGTGCGGCGATCACAGCGATCGCGCCTGGCGCCGCGGCAACCGAACACGATCTGCGGCTTGTCGAGTCCGTGCTGGGATCGGTCGGTGAAGTACTGCGCGTTTCCGAGGATCAACTCGACGCTGTCACCGCAGTCTCCGGATCGGGTCCTGCATACGTGTTCCTCGTTGCGGAGATGATGATCGACGCCGCGATGTCACTGGGGCTGGACCGGGTGACGGCGGACCGGTTGGTTATCGGAACTTTGGCCGGCTCATCCGCGATGCTCGGTGTCGGTGACGTCGACCCGGTCGAACTACGGGCAGCTGTGACATCGCCCGCAGGGACGACTGCCGCGGCGTTGGAGGTCTTCGAACGATCCGCGATTCGACGGACGTTCCAGCAAGCGCTGACGGTTGCACGTGACCGTTCCCTGGAATTGTCCGGCATGATGCGACCGCCCCTGGAGCGGATCTCTGCTGATCAGAACTGAGTGAAGGGCGCGGCCACATCGTCGTGGGAGCCGTCAGATGAGTTCGCCTGGGTCGGGGTGTGGAGGGTGGCGCACCTTACGGTGTAGGTACAGCAGTTTTCCTCTGGGAGAGGTAATCCCGCATACGATCCTCGAGGTCGTCCACCAGATATTCGGGAGTGCGGAATCCGGAGACGAGGGTGGCGCAGTATTCGCGGGAGAGGGTCTCTGCGTCCCACTCGCCGCCCGGTTCCACCCACTGATAGGTGTGGTTGTGCATGTTGAGGAACTGCAGCATCGCCAGGCGTGGGTCGAGCAAGCGGAACGAACCATCCTCCATCGCGGCGCTGAGCAGGTCCTCGACGATTGCCTCGAACTCCCGACGCTGGCGAAGCAGACGTGAGAGGTTTGCACCGCGCAGGCTCTTGTAATCGTGCTCGTAGACCCAGACGTGATCCAGCCTGGCCATGATGTTCTCGAGAAGAGTTTGTGACAACATCCGGAGGCGCAACACCGGATCCACGTCCAGAGCAGCGATCCGGCGAACCGAGACGAGGAGGGGGCGCATGACTCGGTTCTGAATCTCGATCAGAAGGTTCTCCTTCGATCCTATGTAGTAATACAACGCACCCCTCGCCATCCCGGTGGCTTCACCGATCTCCGCGATGCCGGTAGCGGCATACCCTTTCTTGGCGAACAGTGCGGCCGACTTGTCGATGATCTCTTGGTGTTTGATCTCGTAACCCGGTCCGTGCCCCTGTGGTCTCGGCATGAGTCAGCAGCCTGTTCTGCATGGTGTGGACGGGAAAAAGCGCGCGACCCCGGGCCGATACTGTTGTGTGGTCCGCTCGGATCTGAGTTTGTGATTCGCCTGATTCGGCGCGCATTTCACACTAATGCGGAACGTCATCGTCCCCTTCAGTTCAGTCGGGCCAAGGAAGTCGGTCTCTCCGCGACAACTTTGCGGGCGGGCGTACGAATGAGCAGCGCGAGAAGTAGAGCGGCAAGACTGCATACGCCGATGAGAGCGAAAACCTGCAGAAAGGCGCTTTCCGTGCTGAAGTTTGTTCCCGGAACAACGGACATGCTCAGAATCATCGTGGAGATCGAGGTTCCTACTCCGGCGAAGGCCTGGCGGACAACCGCGTTGACGCCGGTGGCTTCGCTGGTGTTCTCTGCCGGAACGGCTTCGACGACGAGGTTTGGCAACGACGAGAGGATGAATGATGTGGCCATCGTCAGGAACAACGCGGCGACGATAATGCCTGCGACGGTCGTGTGAAGCACCGAGAGGGCGACCGCCCCGAGCATGGCGAAAACGGTGCCGATGATCAACGCTCGTCGAGACCCAGCACGTGCAGACACCCAGCCGCTGACAGGTGAGAACAGGAATCCCAAGATTGCCGTGCAGAAGGCCAGCGCACCTGCAGCGGTAGGGCTGAGACCCAGACCCACGGGCGCCGTTGTCGGATTCTGCATGATGAGCGGAAGAAGGAAACCCGTCGAACCCATCGTGCCGACCGCAAGGAAGGCGGTCGCAAACATCGTCAGCATGAGATTGCGATGGAAGAACAGACGTAAGTTGATCATCGGATAGTCGATATGAAGTTCCCACCAAGCCCACAGCCCGAACAATGCGATTCCGGCGAGGATCGCACCGATCGTCCGGCTGTCCATCCAGGTCCACGACTTGGAGTTGGTGATGCCGAATAGCACCAAGGCAATTGCCGGTGCGAACAGTACGGCGCCGATCCAGTCGATGCGCGCGACCTGTGCGACGACCGTCGAGCGGGGGAGTGCTGTACAAGCCGCTGCCGCGAGGAGGGCGACCCCTGTGGCGGCGATGAAGATGTAGTGCCAATCCAATGTGTCGATCAGCGCGCCGGCGATGATGTTTCCGGATGCACCGGCGAGCATTGCGCTCCCCGCTATTACGGCCACTGCTACTGGAACGCGTTCCTTCGGGAGGTACTCGCGTGCGAGCCCAAAGCACAACGGCAGGATCCCTCCGGCCACGCCTTGAACCGCCCGACCGACGATAACCCCGATGAGCGTGCCTGTTGACACGCTGATGATCGACCCAATTGCCGAGATCAGCAGCAAGATGATCAGCATTCGGCGGCGCCCGTAGATGTCACCGAGTCTGCCGCATACGGCCGCTGAGGCGGCGGCGGTGAGCAGAAACGCGGTCAACACCCAGCTGACATCAGCGGGAGAGGCGTCGAACGCCGTCATCAACCGCGGAAGTGCGGTGAACATCATCGTCGATTCGAATCCGCTGACGATGTCTGCGAAGAGAAGGATTCCGATGATGACCGAAAGTGGTCGTAGCGGTCGAACGCTGTCGCTGACTTCTGAAGACATCGATACTGACTCTCTCGGACAGGCCGGTCACTCTCTTGGATAGACCGGTCGACGACCATGCGGGGATGAAGTGGGTCGAGCAACAACGAATAGCAATTGAACGTGTGTGACGGAGGCAACATTAGACCAATCGGTCGAAATATGCAATCGGTGTCTGACCTCGGAAGGTGCAGGGATCCGTGACCGGGGCGCGGGTGGCAGCTGAGGTTGCGTGGCTCGTTGCGCCAGTGTGCGATGTGTGGCCCAAGTGGGTCCGGCCGAGCTCGGTGGCGGCCGGGGTTCAGATCCATGCCTGGGTTTGGCTGCATCCCGTAGGCCGTGAGAGCCGTTGATTCGACCGATTCTGAATTAGTCTCCAATATATCAGATCATTCTGATATATTGGAGATTCTTCGACACTTCTGTGATGTACCTGCGGATCGAACGCGTACATCAAAGTCCCAAAGCTGGAAGGACTCTCATGAACTCGCGAGCATTGTCTGATCTCGGCTCAGATCCGAGTATTGCCGACGTCAAGCTCTTCAAGGATGCAATGGCTTCCTTTCCGAGTGGCGTGACGATCGTGACGACGGTGGACGACCGAGGAGAATGGTGGGGATTCACGGCGTCGTCGTTTTGCTCGGTATCAATGGATCCGCCCCTCGTCCTCTCCTGCCTTGCCAAGACCGCGCAATGTCACACCGCCTTCGAGAAAGCATCGCGCTGGAACGTTCACATCATCCATGATCAACAGCAGGATATTGCGGGTCGGTTTGCAACCCGAGGTGCGGACAAATTTGCAGGAGGCGCATTCCAGGCCGACCGACACGGAATACCGGTCCTGCCTGACGCGAGCGTTCTCCTCAGATGCGTGGCTCATGCAAAGTCCGACGGCGGTGACCACACCATTTTGATTGGAAGAGTGGAAGATACTCAACTCGGCCCCCGGGTTCCGACAGTTTACTTCCGCCGGGCGTTCCATGGATTTTCTGACACCTTCGTGTGAGATAGTCGAGTAGATCGACCCCGGCTGGCCGCCGACCGGATGGACGTCACGGCATCCGGTCGATCGTCACGCTCCTTCGGAGGACCTCGGCCCAATGGCATCCAGCTTCGTGACTTCGTCTCGTCGTAGACGGATCTGCGACGGCGTGCCGGGTTCGTCCAAATTTCCATCGAATCGCAACTCGCCGAACCGATTACACTACCAAGTGGCGAAACCGTGCCGCGCACGATCGCGAACGCACTACCGATCGATGCGCTGCTACGCATGTCAACGACTCCGAGTGATGTCGGTAGCCGGCCAGCGGCGACCCGAACTCATGCTGTGTCGACGAACACTAGATCGTTCCCGCCGCCTTGAGTTTGGCGATCTCGTCGCCATCAAAGCCCAGCCATGATGTGTAGATCACCTCGGTGTCGGCTCCCAGCTCGCGCCCTAGGTGCTCCACCCTGCCCGGCGTCGCCGACAATCGAGGTACTGGTCCTTGCACCTGCATGCTGCCCAGGTCGGAATCTGATACGCGGACAAACGTCCCACGGGCCGCGTGATGCTCATCGTCGAGCAACTGCTGCGCGTTATACACCGGTGCTACAGCAACCTGCTCGCGACTGAAGGTCTCCATGACCTCACCGAATGTCCGGGCCTCTACCCAGTTCGCGACCATTTCATCGATCTCGTCAGCATGTTCGAGACGCATCTGCGGGTCCGCGAACTCCGGTACGTCGACCAGTTCGGGACGCCCGATCGCCTTGTAGACGCGCAGTGCGATCGAGGGTGCACTGCCCGACATGACGATCCATCGGTCATCTTTGGTTCGATAGGTATTGCGCGGGACGGTGATCGCCCACCGATTGCCTTGGCGGGTGGTATCGACTCCGAGTTGATCGTAAGTGAGAACGGACTGCTCGAGCAGCCGCGCGAGGGGCTCGACGAGGTTTACGTCTACCTTCTGCCCACCTCCACCTCGAAGGTCGCGGTGATAGAGCGCAATCATGGTGGCATAGACAGCGTTGAGAGAGGCGACACCGTCTGCGAGCATGAAGGAGGGGAGAGTCGGCGGGCCTCCTGCTTCACCGGTGGTGTACGCGAAACCGCTCATTGCTTCGCCGAGGGTTCCGAAGCCAGGACGGTCGCTGTCGGGGCCACCCTCGCCGAACGCCGTGATGTGTAGATAGATTAGATGTGGGTGAGTTTGGCGCATCGACTCGTAGTCGAGTCCCCACTTCTCGAGTGTGCTCGGTCTTGTATTGAAGATGATTACGTCGGCCTCGGCGGCCAGGTCTCGTATCAGCTGTTGCCCTTCGGCGGTACGCAGGTTGGCGGTGGCAGTCTTCTTGTTGCGTGCGACGCTCTTCCACATGAGGCCGATACCGTCCTTGCGGACGCCCCATGCGCGAAGTGCGTCCCCACCGTGGGGTTCTTCAATTTTGACCACTTCCGCGCCGAACTCTGCCAGGTAGGTCGCCACCAATGGCGCTGCGGCGAGCGACGCTGCGTCGATCACACGGAGGCCCTCGAGCGCCTTCGTGCTGTTCGAGTTCTCAACCATGATTCTCCTCTACATGCGAACGGTGCCCGAGTGCCGGTCGGTTGGTCTGGAACGACTTGACGCGCACCGTCTGTAACGTGGTCAGTCAACGTTGTTGACGCTATTGAATTCGATCGGAGATCAGAGAAGGGCACATCCCGTGCTCTCGGAGATCACGTCGTCAGCCCTGCGACGACGCCGCGATCGTGGAGTTTTCCGATCTCATGGTCGGCCAAACCGAGTATGTCGGTAAGGATTTCGTCCGTGTGCTCGCCCAGTTGGGGCGCACGCCGTGCAGCGAGCCGTCCCGATTCGGCGAAGTGGAGCGGAGAGGCCGGCATCGGGTACGTTCCGACGCCGGGGTGCTCGACCGGAGAAAACATCGAATTCGCCGACGACAAACGACGATCGTCGAGGAGTTCGGTGAAGGTTTGATAGGGCCCCCAGGCCACCTGTCGCCGGTCCAGGATCCTGGCGACCTCGGGCAGTGTTCGCCGCGCGAACCACGCCCGGAGGCATTCGGCGATTCGTTCGCGAGCGACATAGCGACCCGTCTCCGTTTCGAGGTCGACACCGCACTCGCGCTCGATTTCATCGCAGCGATCCGTGAGTCCGGTGGCATCGCGCAAGGCTGACCACTGTCGGCGGGTAAGCCCGACAACCATCAGATAGCGTCCGTCGGCCGTGCGGAACGGTGCTCCGAACGCGCCGTACAGGTAATTGCCGTCCTTGTCTGTACCGCTGTTTCCACCTAGTGCGGCTTGCCCGAGCCGGCCGAGATTGCCGACCATGGCGAAGGCGACATCGGAGAGTGAGGCATTGATGAGTTGGCCTTCGCCTGTGCGCGTGCGATGACGTTCCCCTGCGAGCAGGCCGACCGCCGAGAGAGTGCCGAGCGCGATGTCCCAAGCGGGTAAGACACTGTTGACGGGGGCGTCGTAGTCTTTGGCGCCCGTGACGGACGGGAATCCTGTGGCGGGATTGACGGTGTAGTCCACTTCGCTGCTGCCATCGCAGTTGCCGGTCAATACCACCATGATCAGGTCGGCGCGCTCTGCGCGGAGTCGGTCATAGTCGAGCCAGCCGCGGGCTGGGAAGTTTGTCAGGAAGATCCCGCCGTTATCGCCAGGCGCAGTGACGAGTGCCTTGACGAGTTCGCGGCCTGCGTCTGAGCGTAGATCGATCTGGATTGACCGCTTGCCTTTGTTGAGACCGGCCCAGAACAGGCTATGGCCACCCTCGGTGATCGGCCAGCGGTGGTAGTCCAAGCCGCCACCGATTTGGTCGAATCGGATGACGTCCGCACCCATCTGCGCCAGTGTCATACCACCGAGAGGTGCGGCTACGAAGGCCGAACCTTCGACGATGCGCATTCCGGCGAGGACGCCTGTGGTCATGTCATCACTCCCACGACGCGCCAGTCGAGAACGTCCACTGCCGCGTTCCCATCAGGCTGTGCCTTGTGTACGACCGAACGCAGGTCCACCAAGCGACCGACATCGCCGAGTGGTTCGACGTCCTCGACCTCGATTGTGCTGAAAACTGTGTCGTTTTCGTAGACCGGAGCAAGGTGATCGCAGCTCTGCCATCCAACGATGGCGGCCAAACCAGGCAGTGTTTTCGACAACTGCGCCGAGGCCAGACCGATCGTGTGGCCACCGTAGACCAGTCGCTGAGACCCCGCGGCACGGTAGTCGTGGTGGACGGACGCGAGATTGAGAGTCAAGCGCGCCAGCTCCGGGGCGGAGGTGACGACGTCTCCGTAATTCATTGTCCATTGATCACGGACCGACACCGGTGTAGTCGCCGGGAGGAGCGACAGGCGCCAGTCTGCGGTCAGGTCTCGCAGCACCTGCCGATCCAGGCCCGAAGTGATGGCTGACAAATCATCTTGGTGGTTGGTCGTGATGTGTGCTGCACTCATCGGGATCATCGCGCAGCGTGAAAAGTCGAGAACAACACGGTTTTCCTGATCGACTGTCTTGATGCGTAGCGCCATCATCCCGGTGGGATGACGGTCTGCACGGCGCTTGTTTTCACGAAGTGCAATGACCTCGGTCTCTGTGTAGAGGGTGTCGCCAATTTCGGGCAGTCTGTGCAGGGCCAGCCCGCGATAGAACAGATTTGCCTTGGCGCGTTGACTGAAGTGCGTCGACTGTCCGATTGCGACGTCCCACACGAGGGCGGGGTTGGCTATCTGTCCTCTTGCTCCGGTCACTCTGCCGGCGAGGTGCGCGTCGAGGGCGAGCGGCACCCGGTCACCGAGTATCGCTTGGTGGGTGGCCGCAAGTCCCGTAGTCAACGTCAGTCCGGGCGACGTGACACGTTGCCCGATCGCGAGGTCGTCAAAGTATGGGCCTTCCCGCCGCCGGTGACTCTCGGGTGTGGCGTGCACGATTGATTCAGTTGATGACACAGTTCTCCCTCACGGCATGCGATCGATCGGTGATGGCCAGGTTCCTGGTACAGAGCGGGTCGGTCAGACGCTCGATGGGGTGGCGCAGTCGATCTCGGTGGCGAGTTCGTGTAGTCGGAGAATGCGATGGGCATCGCGAACGTGCAGACCCTCGACCATGCGACCGTCAACGACCAAGACGCTCTCACCTGCCTCACGGGCCTTGTCGTAGGCGGTGATGATCGCTCGTGCGTGGTCGACTTCAGGCCGGCTCGGTGCAAAAGCTGCGTTGGCTGGTGCGAGCTGAGACGGATGAATGACCGTCTTTCCGTCGAAGCCCATCGCTCGGCCCTGGCGTGCCTCGTTCGCGAATCCTGCGTCGTCTTCGATGCTGTTGAAGACCCCGTCGAGGATGGTTTTACCCGCAGACTTCGCCGCCAACACCGACAGAGACAGGGCGGCCATGATTGGGGAACGCCCTGGCAAGTGCAGTGCGTGGATGTCGTTGATCAGATCATTGGTGCCGATCACGAGCACCTCGAGTTGCTCGCTGGCAGCTGCGATCTCCTCGGCGTGCAGGAACGCGGCCGGCGTCTCCACCATTACCCAGAGTTGCAGGTGTTCTGTCGCTCCGGCGGCGTCGAGTGCCTCCACGAGTAGACGAACTTCCGCAGCTGAATTCACTTTGGGGATGAGAATGCCGTGGGCACGTGATGACGCAACCGCGCGGAGGTCATCGCCATGCCAGTCCGTGCCCAGGCCGTTGATACGGACGACGAGTTCTCTGGGGTGGTAGGCGCCGGAGTCGATCAGCTCGCATACACGTTTCCGTGCTGATGCCTTGGCCTCGGGGCCTACGGCGTCTTCGAGATCGAATATGAGCACGTCAGCCGGAAGTTTCTTGGCTTTGTCGAGGACCCGTGGATTGTCCCCGGGAACGTAGAGGGCTGACCGTCGGGGACGTGAGCGGGTAGTCACAGGTTGCTCCTGTCGTACGGAATCGAGAGTAGGGATACCGCCGTGTCATGCCGTGGCTCACGCTTCGTGGTTGACGTGACGCGGCAGACTCGAATATATTCGATTGTATCCAAAACGTCCGGTGAAGCAAGCAGTTGCCCTCAGCGAGCAGAAACCGCTGTGAACCCCATCTTCAGGGGCACCGGGGCCACTCCTCACGTCGGCAATCAAGGCCGGATTCGTTGCCCACCGTCTGGCTGACACCTTCCTACAGAAACCAGAGAGACAGATGACTGAAGCAAACTTCGCAGCCTCCCTACGGCAGCGGCTGGTCTAGATGAAGAGCACCGCCGAAAGCAAACGAGAAGGGCGCCATCTGACATGACAGAACCACGGGCAATGCGGCCGCGCCGCTCCGAACTGGCCACGCCTGCCAGCAACGACTGGATGTTCGCGAAATCGGCGGCTTCGGGCGCCGACCTCGTGTTCCTCGACCTGGAGGACGCTTGTGCACCCGCCGAGCGGGAGAAGGCACGGGGCAAAGCCGCTGTCGCGTTACGCGACCTCGATTGGGGACATACGGCCCGCGCGATCAGAATGAACGGGATCGACACGAGGTGGGCGTACGACGACGTCATCGAGGTCGTCACCATTGCTCGCGACTCGCTCGACGTGATCATCGTGCCCAAGGTCCGCCGTGCGCGGGACGTGTGGTGGGTCGACACCCTGCTCACCCAACTCGAGGAGACCATTGGCCTGGAGAAGAGGATCGCGCTCGAGGTACTGATCGAAGAGACCGAGGGCCTGCAGAATGTCGATGAGATCGCTCACGCCAGCGACCGGCTGGAAGCGATCATCTTTGGCGCGGGCGACTTCTCGGCATCGCAGGGCGCGCGCGTCGATACGAACTTCGACCCGGTGGTCGACTTCCCCGGCGACATGTGGCACTACGCCCGGTCCCGGGTCATTGTCGCTGCACGCAGCGCGGGAATCGATGCCATCGATGCGCCGTTCCCGAACTACAAGAATCCCGATGCCTACCGCACGGCGTGCGACCGGGCGGGGGCTATGGGGTACACGGGAAAGTGGGCCATCCACCCCAGCCAGGTAGAGATCGCCAACGACGCCTTCGCTCCCACGCCGGAGGAGATCGCGCACGCCGAGCGGGTGGTTGCCGCCTACCGCGACGCCGAGAGTCTGGGCAAGGGAGCTTCTGCGCTCGACGGAATGCTCGTCGATGCCGCCCACCTGCGCCACGCCGCCACCATTGCCCACAGGGCCGAACTGCTCGGTCTCGCCGGGCAGAACAGGAGAAACCTATGACCCGCCAGATGACCCTCGTCGGCTTCATGCAGGCCGGCAACGTGACCGTGTACTCGGGCTCGTGGCGCTACCCCTCGGCCCAACACTCCTTCCTGACGATGGAGTACTACCAGCACATCGCTCGCACCTTGGAAGAGGGCAAGTTCGACTTGGTCTTCTTCGACGATCGCCTCGCCATGCCCGGTGTGTACGGCGATTCGGTTGCCGGTGCCGTCCGCCACGGCGCGCGTCCGATCAAGCTCGACCTCACTGCGGTCCTTGGTGGGATCATCGGCGCCACGAGCCGAATCGGCGTCGGTGCGACGTACTCCACTACCTATTACGAACCGTTCCACGTCGCTCGCACGTTCGCCACGCTGGATCACCTGTCGGGCGGCCGCGCGGCGTGGAACATCGTCACGTCGGTGAACGACTCGGAGGCGCAGAACTTCAGCTTGGAGAACCACCTCGATCACGACGAGCGGTACGACAGAGCTCAAGAGTTTCTCGAGGCGGTCGTCGCATTGTGGAACTCGTGGGAACCCGACGCGATGGTGCTGGATCGGGAGAGCGGCGAATTCGCCGATCCGGACAAGGTCCACGAGATCAACCACGAGGGCAAGTGGTTCAAGGTGCGCGGTCCGCTCACCGTGCCGCGCACCCCACAAGGCCGCCCCGCGCTGCTACAGGCCGGCTCGTCCGGTCGTGGCAGGGAGTTCGCCTCCGAATGGGCCGACATGATCTTCACCGCTGACCCCGGTCTGCCCGTAGCGCAGCAGCACTACCGGGAGCAAAAGGAGCAGATTGCCGCATCAGGCCGCAATCCCGATGACGTCAAGTTGCTACCCATGGCCTACGCCGTGGTCGGCGAAACACAGATGATCGCAGAGGAGAAGGAACGGCTGTTCCTCGACGCCTACGTGCACCCGATCGCCTCGCTCGCCCTGCTCTCCGAGGCCCTGAACTACGACTTCTCCCAGCACGACCTCGACGATGTGGTGACCGACGAGATGATGGCGGCCAGCGGAGGAATCCGCGGGTTGGCTCAGGGCGTCCGGCGCCACCTCGACCGTGACGTCACCGTCCGCGACCTGGCGGCGCACCGTGCAACATTGCTGCAGGGCCCCCGATTCGTAGGTACCCCCGAACGTGTCGCGGACCAGATGCAGGAGTGGTTCGAGAGCGGTGGTTGTGACGGGTTCGTCCTCGCCGCCACCCACCTGCCGGGCGCATTCGAGGAGTTCGTGCGGATGGTCGTCCCGATCCTGCAGGAACGTGGCATCTTCCGCCGCGACTATGAGGGCCCGACGCTTCGCGATCATCTTGGAATCTCGACGCCTCCTCATCCATCCACCGGATCCTGACCCATGGCGGTATCCGGCAGGACCTTCACACTGTCGGGTTACCGATCCTTGTTGCAGTGTTCGCGCTCGGCACGGTGAGGCGCGCGGGCGGGTCGCGCTGATCCCGTTGCGGGGACCGGGGCAAGAATTGGACGCAACGAACGCAAAGAGGAGTGATACTGAACGCCAGCCTATTGCGCGAGGTGATGGCAACCAGGTACTGGTGTCGTCGTGGCGACGGCAAGGACCGGTGTCACATCCGCACCGCCGGTCCCTCCTCGCGGAAATGCTCAGGACACTCGCCGATCCATTTACGTACACCGCCGCCACGGTATATTGGCAGCATCACATCCAATCGATTGGATTCAGAATGGAGGGACGATGGCGGCATCAATGCACCTCGATGCACGATCACTCGTCTCACGGATCGCGGATTCTCTGCGTGAGCAAATCATCACCGGCAAGTTGGAACCCGGTATGCGGATTCGTCAGGACGAATATGCCGAAGCCTTTGGGGTAAGTCGCACCCCACTGCGAGAAGCCTTCCGACTGCTCGAGTCCGAAGGGTGGATCGACATGCGCCCGCGGTCCGGGGTGGAGGTAAGCAGGTTCTCGTCGGCCGAAGTCCAGGAGATCTCCGCCATGCGTCTCCTGCTCGAACCGCTCGCCATCCGCGTGGCGACGGTCAGCCATACGGACGCGGATGAGCGATCAATTCAGGACATTGCTCGACGTCTGATCGTGGAACAGCCCTCCGACGGAGTGGCCAGATTCGACGCCATCGCCGAAGCGAATCGCAAATTCCACTACGCTCTTTACGGATTCAACGATGAAGTGGTACTCGACCCTATCCAGAGCGGGCTTCGTGGATACTGGGAGCGCTATTCGAGGTACCGACGCGTGTATTGGAACGTCGACGACCATCTCATGCATTCGAATGAGGGTCATCAGCGAATTCTCGACGCGTGGTTAGCGCGCGACGCGGACCGGGCAGAGGGAGAGCTGGCGCGGCATATCTTGGGCGCGGTGCGATCCCTCGTGTACGAACTGGACGAGCACCGTGCGTCGTCGTTCTCTCTCACTCTCCATGAACTTGCGAAGCGCTACGACTTCGATCTGTCCTGATCCGGCGGCGCGAATCGTATGCGACCTGCTCGAGCATGGGCTGAGGGTGATTCGCGCCGGCGGGGCGGCCCGGTCGACCTGCGTCGGTCAACGCCGAGCCACGGCCGTCGCACATCACGAAATAGGGGCCCAGCAGGTGCGATGGGCCAGGTTCGAGGCTGGTCCGACGCGCTCGGCGGCCAGCCCCCCTTGACGTGGAGTAGAAGAAGGTATAGCGGCACACCCGCAAGTTTCTGATATATCATGACGGCATGAGTTGTGCGAATGTCCGCCCCTTCGGTATCTCGACGGGGGCGGCGGGAGATGCTGCGTTCGGCCTGCTCGGGACGCTGTGGATTCGATGATGCAAACGTCCGATAAAAGTTCTCGCGGCCGCGGCGGCACTAGGCGAAATCCGAAGCTTGGCGCGACGGTCCGGGACCGTATCGCGGAAGTTTTGCGTGACGAGATCATTAGCGGAAAGCTATCCAAGGGAATGCGGATCGATCTGGATGAGACCGCTGCTGAACTGGGAACCAGCCGCACTCCGGTTCGCGAGGCCTGCTTGGTGCTTGTACACGAAGGCCTGGTGGAGGTAGCGCCAAGGACTGGCGTATCAGTAGTCGGCCTGACCCCGCGCGATGTCGAAGATAACTTCGCCCTCATGGCGGTCCTGTCCGGTACAGCTGCAGCATGGGCTGCGGAACGCGGAACACCCGACCAGCACAAGGAAATCCGTCTCCTGTCGGACGAGGTTCGGGCTGCAGCGGATGCGGGCGGGGATATACGGACAGCGAATTTCTTGTTTCATCGAGCAATCAATCGGGCGAGTAATTCAGCGAGATTGCTGATTCTGCTTCGGCAGACTGGACGCCTCATCCCCACGTCATACTTCGACATGATCCCCGAACAGGCGAGCTGCGCGTTGCGCGAGCACGACGATATCGTCGCGGCTGTCACCGCCCGCGATCCAGAGAAAGCACGCCGCTTGTCAGAAGAACATCTCGTTCGAGCGGGACGAGCCTTCGTTTTGCGTATGTTCGGCGAAAGGGAGTCATCGGTCGTCGAGAAGTCCGGGTGATTGTCTCAGCGGCCCTAGTGGGACCTGTCGGACCCTCAGCCGACTGGGCCGCCGACTCGGCGGGGGTGCGGGTATGCGCTCGCTAGAACGAGTATCTCGTTTTCGACACAGTTCGATTCAGGGATGACCTGCCACAATCGCTCGATGAACCGGTGCAGTGTCATTCCGAAGTGCACGAGGAGTTCCTCCTCGGTAGCGCCCCCGAATGGTGCCCACTTGCTGGCGAACTCGATGAGGCGCTCCGCCTCGGCGTCTGGATGGTTGTGTTTGCGGTTGGCTCCGATCGAAGCGGCGCGACGCCTTTGGCGCCACTTGCGGTACTCGCGAGAGTTCATGGGAATTCACATCCAATTAGTCGGGACAGCCGAAGCCTTGGAAGTTTGGGGACCCTCGCTGCACGAGGGAAATACCTAGAGTGCCAGTCACTCTCGACCGGAAACTGCTGATGCCACGCCGCACCAGCTCCGTGAGACCGCCGGGTACATCATCGAAAGAACTGCACAATCAGCACTCGATGTCGCGGAGAAGATATGCGAGCACAATGTTTTCGAACTCGGCTTTGCGCTCGATCATCGCCCAATGGCCGCAGTTGTGGAAGACGTGCAGCTCGCAGTTCGGGATCAGGCGCATCGGCATGAGGGAACTGTCGAGTGGGGTGACTCGGTCGTCACGCCCGAAGGTGATCAGAGTGGGCGCCTCGATCTTGGTGAGGGTCTCGACCTGGTTTACAGCGGCTGCTCCGTTCCGCCCACGCATTCCGGCGAGAGTTGCCGAATTGAACAGCTTTCTGACGTCGCTCAGCGCTGTGGGATCCGATGCTGCCTTCCACCGGCTTTCGACGAACTCGTCGGTCAAGATGGCGGTGTCGTACACCATGGATTCCATCCATGCCACGAGGCGTTCGCGCGTGGGGTCCTCGACGAACTGAACCAGGAGCTTGATTCCCTCGGACGGTGCCGGGCTGTACACCGGGGTTCCGACGCCGCCGATCGTGACCAGCCGCTTCACACGTTCGGGATGGCCGGCAGCGAGTCGTGCTGCAATGCTGCCACCCATGGAGTTGCCGACCACCGGAACCGCGCCGAGCTCCATACCTTCGAGGAAGTCGAGTACCGCCGGGAGGGCCGCCAGCATCGGGTTGTCGTCACACGAGTAGCTCTTGCCGAATCCCGGAAAGTCGAGAATCAGAGTGCGGAAATGTTTCGCGAAGATCGGCAGGTTGCCCTGGTAGTTGCTCCACCCACTGACACCGGGACCGGAGCCGTGCAGAAGAAGCAGAGGGGGGCCGTCTCCCGCCTCGTGATAGTGGAGCACGCCCTTCTTCGTCTCGAGGGTGCCGCTGGTGTTGTCGTGAGTGATTTCCTGCAATGTCGCGGTCACTGATTCTCCCCCTTGGCTGCGACCCAGCCGTAGTTGTGCCAGTAGGTCTCGAGTTCCGTCACCGGCGTCGGCCACGTCTCGATGTATGTTGCGCCTTCGCTTCCCGCGGTCATCGTGTACGCCGTCCCGGCACGGCTCACGAAGATATCGCCGGGACGCACCGTGACCGTTTCGGGTTCCTCGTTGTCGTAGTGCTCGATGTTGTACTCACCCGCAAGCATGAACAGCATCTCGTCCATGTTGTGATGGTGGCGCGGAACCGTGAATCCCGGAGTCACCCGCAGCGGATTGCGATTGAAACGAGGCCTGTCGATCGGCTTGCTGGTGACAAACATGTTCCCCTCGAAGGTCGCGCCGAAGTCGACCGGTGCGTCCTTGAGGAGCCCGCCTTCGTTCCAGAAGTAGCTGGGGCTGGCCTGTTGATCGAGACCCATTGGTACCCAATCGAAACCGTCGACAAGGTTTCCGAATACGAGTGTCATTGCTTCATCGTAGTTGCGGGTCGATCGACCCGTCTCGCGTCGATTCCGCTCGATGGAATGGCCGAGTGGGCGCTGATCGGGTGAGGTTGGGTTCAATGCGGTGCTGGGATGAGATAGGGGTTGAACGCCGAGGTCACCAGCCTGGGTGTTCCCGGAGATGTCGCCTCATTCGGAACTGGGCGAGCCCTTCGTCGCCGGCAACCATGGCGTCGACGATCGCATCGAGCTCAGCTTGGTCGGCCGGTCCCTGATCTGTCGAGCGGCAGGGATCGCTTGGTCGACGCCCGCTGCCGTACTCGTCCCAGAGAGTGGCCAGAACGGAGCGGAACAGTATCAACACCGGGTCACCGCTCAGTGTTGCGACTCGATCCCGGAGGCAGGCACTGCAACGGCCGGCCTTCGAATCGCCTCGCTGTTGATCCTCCCGGAGTTCCGCTTTTCCAAGCATCCCGGACCTCATCGCGGCTGTGAGGCAGCCTAATTCGACTTCGTCGCGCACTGTGCGCAGGTGCTCGACCGTCACTCCGCGGAAGTCCAGGTACAGGGCAATCGTCCGGATGCTGGATGTCGGATCGGGCTCGAGAACGACCAGCCCTCCCCCTGGTCCTTGGCGCATACGAGCCACGCTGTAGTGCTCGAGAATTCGAATCGATTCGCGGAATACCGAGCGGCTCACCCCGTATCGTGAAACGAAATCGGCTTCCGACCCCAGGACTTCGCCGACGTACCTGCCTTCTCTGACGATGTCGTCACGAATGCGACCGGCCACGGACCCAGCCAACTTCCTCTCCCGTGGCCATTCGTCGGGAGCCAGGTCCATCGGCCCGATCGCCGTACTCTCTCCGGGCTGGGGGTGGACGAGGCCACTCAACCATGTGGCAGCTCTGTCGAGGTGGGCAACCAGGTCGCTTTGTGCTCGACTGCTGGCGCCCGCCACTATCGATTCGGCAATCGCCAGATGTTGCCTGGCGGCCGCGCAACCCTCTTCCTCGGTGTTTCCGGCGATCCCCCGTGCGCGATGGGTGTATGCCGCCGTCAAGCTGACCAGGATATCTATGTACAGCTCGAGTACCGGGTTCCCGGAGAGACGACCCAACGCTATGTGGAAGTCCTCCGGGAGACGGCCGTCCTCACCGGATGCGCTCGACCTGAGCTCTTGCACTCCGCGCTCGGTCAACGATTCCGAGACGGCCGCGATCGCCATTCGTTCGAAGACGAAACGGGCATGCACAACCTGTTCCACAGTCGCCCCGGCGTACTCGAGATAGATGACAACTCCGCGAATGGCCGGAGTCGGATCAGGGGTACCGACGACAAGCCCGCCGCCCGGTCCTTGCCGCATTTGCACCACCCGAGAATGCTCGAGTACCCGGATCGCTTCACGCAGGATCGACCGGGACACCCCGAATTGCTCACGCAGCGCAGTTTCCGAGCCGAGAACTTCGCCGATCGGCCACTGTCGTTCGGTGATCTCGTCTACGATCCGTCGAGCAACTTGGACGGCGAGCTTTTCGGGTGCAACTGCTGCCGGCTCTTTTCCCTCCGGAAGTCGCATCTACCAGGAACTCCTATCCCCTCGATCCGAGCATGGACGCTCGCGATGTGATGCACAAGCCCATACCCAGGCACGTAGCCTACGTCATCGCTGGAAGTGCGTGTCTCGCGCTCAGAACGTCATCGGCCCCCGACAACACAGTTGCGGGGGCCGACAGCGGTCATTGCGGAGGCGGTGAGAATCGATGGCCCCACAGTGCGCCCTCGGTGATCGCATAGGTCGGTTCCTCTTCGGTGACCTGCAATCCGTCCCATCCGAACTCGAAGGCGTAGTTGTCCGGCGAGTAGACGTAGAACGACACCATCTGATCATTGGTGTGCTTGCCGAGGGTGTTCATCATCGGCAGGTTCATGTCGTATGCGCGGTCGAGAGCCAGGCCGACGTCGTCGAGGGTCTCTGCCTCGACCATGATGTGGACGACCTTGCCCGCGGTGCCCGGCCTCGGCGTGATACCGAAGCTGTGGTGCCTCGGGTTGCATCCCATGAAGTAGACCGGTCCAGCGGTGTTCCGCTCGACGAATCCAAGGATTCGGTTGTAGAAGTCGAACGTCTTCTCGACGTCCTCAGCCGTCACGATCACGTGACCGAGCCCCATGTTTCCGGTGACGAACTTCGACACCAGCGGAGTGTTCACCGGCACATGATCGAGCACCGGCCCGTAGAACAGCTCGACCTGGTTGCCGCCGGGATCCGCGAATCGGGCGAAACCGGTCACTCGGCGTTCCGCGCATTCCTCCTTCGACCCGGAGGACACCTCGATACCCTCCGCACTGATCGCGCGGACCAGCTCGTCCAGCTCTCGCCGGTTCATCACCTCGAACCCGATCGCCGTGCAGGACGACTCTTCGGCGGGGGTTACCACCAGTCGGGCGGGATAGTGATCCATGCGGAAGTACAAGGAACTCGGGTCGGCGCCGTCGACGCGCATGAAGCCGACGAAGTCCTCTCCAAACCGTTTCCATGCGTCGATATCAGACGAGTTCAGTCTGATGTAGCCCAGGGAACGAACCCCCATGCTCAACTCCAATCGGGTGGCGGTGCACGATGTACGCAGTTACGCAGTTGCGTATGCGAAATTCATTTCAGTCGTTAAAGATGAACCTGTCGGCGACCCGGTGGTGGTTCCAGATCGTCATTTCCTGCTCTTCGCTCAGCCGGTGGCCGTCGAAACTGGGGGAGTGCATACCGACGGTGACGTCCTTCATGTTCGCGAAGTCCTGGGAGAAGACCTGCCCCAGGTCGGCGTCGCGGTAGTCGTCGAAGTACTGCGGTTCGAACTCGCGCTTCTTGTCATAGTCGGCCACCGGAATCTGGTCGAGACTGAAGATCTCGAACAGGCACTTGTTGGGATCGTCATCGATCGGCCGCGCCCGGTACCAGAACGCCGAGCCCTGCCCCGGAAGGATGATGCTGTTCGGGAACACGTTCCAGGAGCTGCCTGCCTCGGACCACTGATCGGGGGTGATCACCGGCCAGTCGTAGCCTTCCTCGATCGACAGCTCCCGGTAGAGCTGGAGGAAGTACTTGCCCGCAGTCATCCCTTCGGGCAGCTGGGCCGTCTTCAGCGTTTCCGCGACACGCCAGCTGCGTTCGTTCTCGAGACCGCGCATATCCTCATGGAGGTACTGGATCGAGGCTGCGATGCTCAGGCGCTCGTCGGATTTGCCGTCGCCGGTCTTCTTCGACGGATCCTTACCGTCGTTCCTCGACGACGACGCCTTGGGGCCGAGTGCCGAGTAGTGGGCATGTCGCTCGTACACGGTCGTCGGGGCCCACGACCGATTGTCGAGTTCCTTCAGCGAGGCGAGCTTGTCATCGGACTTGTCGAGGCGGAAGAGCTGGGGGTGGGTTCCCGCCACGTGGTAGGCCTCGAGGAACGCGTCCATCGCCGTCTTCCAGTTGCACGGTGCGATGATGCCCTTGCCCCACCGGTACCGGAAATTCTCGAGCTGGAACGGCGCGAAGATCCTCGCCACGGGGTCGAGGTACTCGAGCAGAGGCATGGCCTCGGGATCGAGGTTGATGAAGACGAAGCCCGCCCACTGCTCGGCCCGAACGCGGACCAGGCCGAGGTCGTCATCGGAGCGGGGAACGAACTCCTCACGGTCGAGCACCAGTCGGATGGAGCCGTCCAGGTTCCAGCGCCAGCCGTGGAACGGACAGATCAGCGAGCCGACTCGTCCGCGACCCCGGGCCAGGCGGGTTCCCCGGTGGCGGCATGCGTTGTGGTACGCCCGGATCTCGGTCTTCGACTCACGCACGAGCAGGACCGAGAACTTGCCGATCTCGTATTCGACGAAGCACCCGACGTCCCGCAGCTCTTCGACGCGGCAGGCGATCTGCCATGTGTGGGTGAACATCTTGTCGAGTTCGAGCTTCAGGAACTCCTCGTCCAGGTAGCGAGCTTTCGGAATGAAAGCCCGGTCCAGGCGGTACTTCTCGGGCACCTTCTCCGGCGGAACGTCACCTTCGAACCAGATGGGCCGATTCATCCGAAGCTCATCTACGACTGTCATCGCAACCACACTTCCTGTAACTGGCGTTCAATCGTGCGTATGTGCACGTGGGCAACTTGGCTAGGCGTTCGGGCCGGCGATCTCGACACCGTCGGCGATCCGGGCGACGTGGATGCAGTTCCCCGGGCATCCGTCGGCAGCATCGATGACGTCGAGGCGAAGGCTGTCCGGCACGTTTGCGGATGCCCCCTCTTCGGTCAGTAGTGGGCCTGCTGGTTCGCTCTTGACATGGGCGACCCCGGCGTCGTCGAACTCGAAGACGTCGGGGGCGTACTGGACGCACAGACCATCTCCGGTGCACAGGTTGTGTTCGATCCACACCCGGACTTCGTCACTCATGTGATATGCCTTCCTCATCCACTAACTGCTTTGGGGCCTCGTGATCGGCCGGTGCCTCGACAGCGAAACGCGACCGGTGCGGCCGGCGGTGTCCGAGCGCTGTCGGCGATGCACGGACCACCGCCTGAACCACATCTGGTCTGCACAACCGGGCGAGTCGCCTGGCCGCCAGCCGTCGAACGTTGCCTCTATCAGGCTTGAAAATCACTCTCCAGCAGTGGTTTCGTATTGTCCATTTGTCATTCCATCAAATGGAATAGGCGCTGCGGGTACTTCGTGACGGCGTCTTAAGCTGTGTCGGGCACCGAGCGATTCGCATGTCGGTGTCGGGTTGCCGAACCGAGTCTCGGTAGTGGACTGCCACTGGATCGTTCCCACACCGAGGCTGTCGGGCGCATCCCACGCCGATAGACCTCCCCGCGCACTACCGCTCGACGTCCCCCGTCAGAAAGCGATCTACCGGTGATCCGGCTGACACGCACGTTCACCCCCTACCTCCCACGGAGGAACACCGATGTCACTACCCACACCGACGACTGGCAGAGATCCCGATTCCGCACAGGGCTGGACCGCCACGATGATCGTCGGAATCGTTCTCATGTCGGCAGTGCTCGAAGCGCTCTCGCTGGGCAACAGCATGGTCTCGATCGGTCTGCCCAGCATCCTGAAGGAGTTTCCGACATCGCAAGGCGGTTGGCTGATGACCGTCTACTTCCTCGTCGGTGCAGTTTGCGCGCCACTCCTCGGTAAGGCCGCAGACCTCTACGGCAAGCGGCGGGTGCTGCTGATCACCATGACGGTGGCCGGAGTGGGAGCCCTGATCTGCGCCGTGGCTCCGAGCTTCACGGTCCTGCTGATCGGGCGAATCCTCCAGGGCCCCATTCTCGCAACGCTGTCGTTGATCCCGTCCTTCATCCGCGATATCTACCCGCCCAAGCAGGCCGCGTTCGCAGCGAGTATCACCGTCACCGGAATGGGAGCATTCACGATCGCAGCACCCACGGTCATCGGATGGCTGTTGGAGAACCACGGCTTCCGCGGAATGTTCCTGTTCGACGCGGTATGGACCCTCGGCCTGTGCATCGGGATCTGGGCGATCCTGCCCGAATCGACGAATCGTCGTGAGGCAAAGCCGGACTTCTTCGGTGGCCTCATCCTGACCGGTGCCGTTGTTCCCGTGCTGCTCTACGTCAGCATGGGCCGAACCTGGGGTTGGCTAGAAGCCTCGCCGCTGCTGCTCATCGGCATCGTTCTCGGTGGGTTGTTCGTGTGGCGCACGCGCAACGTCGACGAGCCCATCATCAATCTCGCGCTCTTCCGGCGTAAGCCCCTGGTGTTCGTAGCGTTCGCCGGCGCGGTTGCCTACTCGGTGTCGGCCGCGACCTACCAGTTGGTCCCGCTACTCGCGATGACCTCGCGGGACAACGGCGTCACGTACGGTCTCGGATTGAACCCCCTGGAATTCTCCAGCATCGCCACTCCCAAACAACTGGCGACTGTCTTCGGTGGCGCTGTGATCGGCATACTCCTTGCGCGTGGACGAAACCCTCGCGCATTCCTGACCCTGGGCATCGCTGTCTTCGCGGCATCATTGGTGTCGTTCGCGCTGGCGCACGATACTTTCGCCACCGTGATGATCGGCAGCCTCCTCCTCGGACTTGCCGGTGGTGTATCCACCGCTGCGGTTCCGAACCTGGTGATGCGTGCGACGCCCGCCGGCGACCAGGGGTCGACGGCCGGCACAGTGCAGTTGTGCACCACGGGTGCATCGTCGATTCTCCCCGTCGTCATGTTCGCCGTCCTGGCTCCGTATATGGTGTCTGCACCGGAAGGTGGTGTGTTTTACCAAGATCGGGGCATCACCACGTGGCTGTGGATCTCGGCCGCGATCTGCATCGTTGCGCTTCTCGTCGGTTTCACGGTACTTCGCGAGCGGAGTGGAGAGGCCATCGAGGAGTTCTCGGTCAACACCGCGGAACCTGCCTCGGGCACTGCTGACGGAGTGTCGCCGCGTACTGGCGATCTGGAGCGCAACAAGCTCTGACTTTCCATATCCGGGCCTGCCGGCCGGTCAGGCCGGCAGACCCGGTCATCATTGCCATACCTCAGGAGGACGGCCCATGGCCGAGACCGTTACCACAGACATCCTCATCGTCGGCGCAGGTCCTGTCGGACTGTTCGGCGCGTACACGGCGGGCTTCCGCGGACTGTCCACAGTGCTCGTCGATGCCCTTCCCCAGTGCGGTGGACAGATCACCGCGCTGTACCCAGAGAAGGAGATCCGCGACATCGCTGCCGTCCCGGGGGCACTCGGGCGGGAGGTCGTCGCTGCGCTCAAGGCGCAGGCAGACGCGTTCGAACCGGTCTATCTCCTGGGTCGTGAAGCGGTCGCTCTCACCTACTCCCCGGACGGCCGACCGGTTGTCACGCTGTCCGACGGTACCGTCATCGATGCCGGAGCGGTGATCGTCACCGCGGGTATCGGGACCTTCACTCCGCGGACGCTCCCGGCCGGCGAGGAGTTTCTCGAGCGTGGCCTGAGCTACTTCGTGCCGGACCCGCAGGAACACGCCGGCCGTGACGTACTCGTCGTCGGAGGCGGGGACAGTGCAGTGGACTGGGCACTTGCACTGCGGAAGATCGCCCGCTCGGTGACGCTGGTCCATCGCCGCAGCGCGTTCCGGGCCCATGCGGCGAGCGTCCGGGAACTGAACGACAGTGGTGTCGAGATCATCACCGATGCGCAGGTGGAGTCGCTCCACGGGAACGGCACCGTGCAGCGGGCCCACGTTCGCATCGACGGTCAGAACGACCCTCGGGTTCTGCCCGTCGATGCGGTGGTCGCCGCGCTCGGCTTCATCAGCAATCTCGGACCGCTGACGGAATGGGGCATGGATCTGGATCGTCGCACAATCGTCGTCGACAGTCGTATGCAGACGACGGCGGCACGTGTCTATGCCGCCGGCGACATCACCTCCTACACCGGGAAGGTCCGGCTCATGTCGGTCGGGTTCGGTGAGGTGGCCACCGCAGTCAACAATGCGGCCGTTGCCTTGGATCCCGCACTCTCGCTCTTCCCCGGGCACTCGACAGACGCAGCCTGAGCCCGACTCGGGCGGGAACGATCGGAAACCGGAGGGCCCCCGAGGATTACAACCTCGGGGGCCCTCAGTTCTCGGGTAGGTCGGCGATCAGCCGTTCGAGTCAGCCATGTCCAGTGCGGCCAGGTAGGAGAAGACCATGGACGATCCGACAGGACCGCCCGCGCCGGGGTAGATCCGCCCGGTCATCGGAGCCATGGTGTTACCCGACGCGTAGAGGCCGGTGATGACGGAGCCGTCCTCCCGCAGAACCCGGGAATTCTCGTCGGTCTTCAGCCCACCCTTCGTCCCGAGGTCCGACAACACGATCTGCGCGGCGTAGAACGGCGGCTTGCCGATCAAACCCAGGCACGGATTCGGTCCGTCGTCATGGCTGCCGCACGTATTGACGATGTTTCGGTCCCACGGTGCGTCGCCTCGACCGAATGCTTCGTCCTTCCCGCTCAGTGCGTACTCATTGAACTGCGCGACGCTCTTCGTCAACGTTTCGGCTGGGACACCGATCAGTTCCGCAAGTTCCTCGAGGGTGTCGGCCTTCTGGAGGACTCCGGCCGCCAAGAACTTGTCGATGTCGAACCAGTCCGTGGACTGCGGCGCCACCGGCGGTGAGGAGAATGCGCGCTCGTTGTCGAACTGGCGTTGATCGAACACCCAGTGGACCGGGATGTGCGACACATCCGAATTTCGCTGTGCACGAAGAATTTCGTGGCCGGCCCTGTCGTACGGGAGTCGTTCGTTCATGAAGCGCTCACCGGCGTCGTTGACCCAGATTCCACTCCACACAGAGGTGTAGAACACCGGACGTTCGTTGGGAACCACGAGCCCGGGAGCGAACCATGCTTCTTCGAGGAGATCTGTTGCGGCACCGATCTCCATTCCGGCGACGAGGGCATCGCCGGTGTTACCGGGCGCTCCCTGGGACCATTCGCCCGTCACCTCCGGTTGGTACTTCTGGCGGAACTCGCCGTTGCGCTCGTAGCCGCCGGCCGCGAGGATGACACCGCGCCGGGCGCGCAGCGTGATCGATTCTCCGTCGGAGGTTGCCTCGACGCCGACGACCCGACCATCTTCGACGACGAGCCGCTTCAACGGCGTGTTCGTCCGGATCGCCCCGTTTCCGGTTTCCGTGAACGCGAGAAGCAGGCGAGCGATCAGTGCCTGCCCACCGGTCATCACGTCCCCGGGGTGGGCGCCGGAGCGTTCGGCCCACTGCGGCCGACGCACCAACGGCTCGAGATCTCCCAGGGCCGAACGGTCGAGGGGTTCCGGGAAGATCGTGCGGCCCCCGGCCAGGCTTCCCGGCGCCTTCTCGAAATAGTCGGGTACGCCCAGCCAGTAGAACTGTCCCAGCCACGAATTGCTCTCGAGTTCGTCGATCATGGGTGCACCGGCCCGCAGGAAAGCTTCCCGCAGAGCTGACGGTGCGTCCTCACCGACGATGGCATCGAGATAGGGGCGCGCCTGGTCCGGTCCTGAATCCAGCCCGGCGCGACGCTCGGCAGCGTTGCCCGGCAGCCACAATCCCGATCCCGAGTAGGCGGTGGTGCCACCGATGAACTCGGTCTTCTCGATGACGAGTGTCCGGAGCCCACGTGAAGCTGCGGCAAGCGCACCAACCAATCCAGCACCCGAACCGACGACGATGACGTCGTAGACGTCGTCAGCCTCATTCTTCTGCAATTTCATTCCTTTCCTGCGTCGCGGGAAGCCCCGAGACCGACCTGACGATCAGTTGACAGAGTTGGAAGCCATTTCCAGTTTCGCGAACATGTTCGCGCTCGCCTCGTCGAGTTCCATTACCTCGATGAAGTGTCCGAGTTCCGCAGTCAGGTCGAGGTATCCGAACCGGATACCACCACTGACTCCGTACTGCGCCCACGTTCGACCACTTCTCGCCACCATTGCGGATGCCTCGTCGAAGTCGTCGACACGAAACCCTGCATGGTGGAAGGTCGCCGGAGTGTCGGCGCGGAGCTTGCCTCGGTAGAGGTCCACCGCACCGCCCACCGGCCGGATGATCTCGATGTTGGTCGCGCCGGCATTGACCAGAGCAACATCGATCACCCATTCTTCGGCGACTGCACCGTCGACGACGACGAACGATCCCTCGAGTGCGCGCGGATCCGTGGCCGGAGGACTACCATGTGCCGCCCCGTCGAGTGTCCGCCCCAATGACGATCGATAGCTCTTGACGCACTCGACGGTCCCCAGGCTTGTCTCCAGGAACGCTGCCGCAACATCGATATCCTCGGTCACGTATCCCAGCTGCATGCAGTTGCGCATCAGATCGCTCAACGACTTCACAATGAATCCTCGCCCTCGGCATTAATGTTCGCGATGGACTCGTCCGAGAGCGCGCTCGGAACGCCAAGTCCACACCGTGTCCACTGTCGTCCTGTCGGGTCACCCCGGTCCACCGCTCATGCCATCTGGCGGAATAGGATTCGAATCATCGATATTTTCGGATGGAGATCGGCATGCGTGGCGAGGTATCCGAGCTCCGAATGTTGACTGGTGTGCGTGATGGCTCCACCATGGGGGGGTGAACACCTTGAATGTCGCATCGAGCAGGACTCCGGATGCGGGAGTGGCTACTGTCCCCTCCGGCGTTGCGCTCTCCGACGCTGCCGAGCGGTCGTCGCGAGATGCGTACTCTCGATCGGATTCCGAGCGTATCGATCACATCTTGATCACCATGCGGCGAGCCCTCCGGCAGGTGGAAGCCATCGGCTCCGTCGATGTGGAGCTCCTGGAGCGGAACTCGACCGCCGGCCTGGTGATCGAACGCGTTCTCGCGAACTTGACGGACATGGCATTCGACATCAACTGCCACGTTTCCCGGGCGAGCTCAGGGCGTACGCCGCAGACCTTCTCCGAGTCGTGCGAAGGTGCCATCAGGTCCGGGCTGATCGACAGGGAGCTCGCTTCGGAGCTCATGCCTGCCGACGGACCCCATCACGTCGTGATGCAGTTGTGTCTCGACACCGAGCCCGAACAGGTCGAGGCGGTCGTCGCCAGGGCGCTGTCCGCCTTCCAGGAGTTCGAGCAGCGAGCCACCGAGTGGGCCGGCCGAGGTGACGTCGTCTGACGTCACGTCGGCTGGGTCGGGCACCTGCTGCGCGTGAAGGGCACGGCGGCTGGTGTGTGGTCGGGGGCCCGGCGCGGGTGTCAGTCGAGGATGTCTCGGACCTGCGTCGTTTCATTGCCGGCCAGCGTCATGGTCCGCGCCACCTTCATGTGCTTGTTCCAGTGGGCGAAGGCACCGTCTCCGTCGCGGTCGCGGAGTAGCTTGATCAGCCGTCGCAGGGAACGTACGAACAGCCTGTAGCGCTCGTGGGCGGCCTCGGCATCGACGATGGCGCGTTCACGGGCCACGTTGGTGGTGTGTCTCTCGAAGATTTCGTGGAGCATGCCGGCGATCAGGGCAAGCGTTGCGTTGCCGGACAGTTGAACCATCCGGAGGTGAAACCTTGCAGCGGCGGGGCCGAAGTCGCCCGCCGCAAAGGCGGCGGGGACCTCCTCGTCGAGCAGCCTCTCCAGTTCGTCGAAGTCGTCTTCGGTGCCGGATTCCGCCAGGATGCGAGCAGCGGCCGGTTCGATGGCCTCTCGGGCGACGAAGACGTCGGCAACGGTGGCGCCGGACAGTTCCAGTAGGAGCGACGCGGGCCGTGCGACCACCTCTGGACCGGGTACACACACGCGGGCGCCGGAGCGTGACCCGCGGCGGACCTCGACGAGGCGTTCGGCCTCGAGTACTCGAACCGCCTCACGCAGCGTCGGTCGGCTCACCGCGAAATGCTCCATCAATTCGGCCTCGTGCGGGAGGTGATCGCCGTCCTTCAGTTCGCCGTCGACGATCATTCGGCGGAGCTTGAGAGCAACCAACTCGGCAGTCTTCGGAGTGCGAATGGCACGCGTCGAGAGTGCGCGCTGCTCGAAGACTGGCGAAACGGTGGCGTCATCGGTCATGGGTGCGTACACCTTCGCTTTCAAGGGTGACTATGAGTACTCAGTAAAGCACCCAGTGTACCGGTCGTGCTGTATGCCGTGCTGACCTGCAAGGTTTCCTCGGACCTGGCCGGGGGGTTCCCGCTTTCGTAGCGATAAACGGGTCCCTGTCATCGGATGATGTCCGATCACGATCTTGCAGCCGCTCACATAGTCAACTATGTTAGCTTTGTATTAGTCGACGGTGTGGTGGATCACCGTGGTACCTGCCGCCGGATCTCCGGCACGCGCCTAGGAGCAGCAATGTTGAAGACACGGTTCACCGAGGAATTCGGGGTCGAGCACCCGATCGTGCAGGGCGGCATGATGTGGGTCGGACGCGCGGAACTCGCCGCAGCAGTGTCGAACGCCGGTGGTCTCGGTGTCATCACCGCACTGACTCAACCGACCCCGGATGCTCTCGCGCAGGAGATCGAGCGCTGTAAGGCGATGACAGACAAGCCGTTCGGGGTGAACCTGACTCTGACGCTGTCCATCAACCCGCCGCCGTACGCGGAGTTCCGCCAGGTGATCATCGAGTCCGGCGTCAAGATCGTCGAGACCGCGGGTTCGGATCCGACCGTGCATGTCGAGCACCTGAAGGAACACGGCATCAAAGTCATTCACAAGTGCACGAGCGTCCGCCACGCGCTCAAGGCGGAGCGGATCGGTGTGGACGCCGTGAGTATCGACGGTTTCGAGTGCGCCGGACACCCCGGCGAGGACGATGTGCCAGGACTCGTCCTCATCCCGGCGGCGGCGGACGCGCTGACAATCCCGTTCATCGCCTCCGGTGGGTTCGCCGACGGCCGCGGTCTCGCCGCTGCTCTCGCGCTCGGTGCCGACGGCATCAACATGGGCACCAGGTTCATGTGCACGCAGGAGAGCCCCATTCACGAGAACATCAAGAATCAGATCGTCGGGGCTTCCGAGCTCGACACTCAACTGATCTTCCGTCAGCTCCGCAACACGATGCGTGCCTCCCGCAACTCGGTCAGCGAAGAGGTTGTCGACATCCTGAACAAGGGTGGACGCTTCAAGGAAGTCAAGGATCTCGTCGCGGGTACCCGAGGCCGCAAGGTCTACGAGGAGGGTGACCCGGAGTTCGGTATCTGGACGGTCGGTGTCGTCCAGGGCCTGATCAGGGACATCCCGGCCGCGGGTGAGGTGGTTCGGCGTACCGCCGCCGACGCAGAGACGCGTCTTCTCGGCCTCTCGCGTGACGTGGTTCTCGTTCCCGCGGCCTCCGCCGCGGTCTGAGGGGGTCACGATGAGCGAAGTGGTTGTCGAAGCCACTACCGAAGATCCGCACAAGCCGCCGCTGCTCGTCGAACGTGACGGGTTCGTCACGGTTCTCACGCTTAACCGGCCCGATCGGCGCAACGCCATCAATCGGGCGATGCGCAAGGCGATCAAGAAGGAACTGTGGCGGGCGGATACCGATGACGAGGTCCGCGTCGTCGTCATCACCGGCGCCGGAACATCTTTCTCCGCGGGAGTCGACCTCCCCGAGGCGCTCTCGGGTCCGTCGCCACGAACCGAGGGGCCGACGCCCACCCAGGTGCTGCGTGGCATCTCGAAGCCGGTGATCGCCGCGGTAAACGGCCCCTGCTACACCGGTGGCTACGAGTTCGCGGTGAACTGCTCGTTCATCGTCGCCTCGGACCGCGCCGAATTCGCTGACACCCATGCACAGATCGGGCTGCTCAACGGTTGGGGTGGAAGTGCGATGCTGCCGCGTATGGTCGGGCTGCCGGCTGCGATCCAGTTCGTCCTCAGCGGCGAGCCGATCGACGGTGCGGCCGCCGCCCGAATCGGCCTCGCAAACGAAGTGGTCGCGCACGAATCGCTCATGGTGCGCACGCTCGAGATCGCGCACCGCATCGCCGACGGGCACCCCGCGGCGATCCAGCGAATGCTGCGACTGCTCAAGGAAGGCGCGGGTGTTTCCCTCTCGCACGCATTGAGTCTCGAGGCGGAGGCCGCGGTGACGTTCCGATCGAACGGCAGAGACGTGAGTACGCGCTTCGACAGTCGGCGCGGTCAGAAAAGCTGACACAAAGAAACTTTCATTCCCGGTATGCAGTTCCGTACCGAACGAACAAGGGGAGGTGGCGCGGTGGAAGAGACGTCCACGGCGGTGCTCGACGCTCACACCGGTGACTGGCGGTCCCGGCTGTCCGTTCTGCTCGACGAGTATCGCAAACGCCCACGACCGGCCACGTCACGCGATCGCTTCGACGCGTCGACAGCGTGGCAGTCCGAGCTTGTCGACGCCGGCTTGGCGGCCCCGGGCTGGCCCGTCGAGGTCGGTGGAATGGAACTCTCGCTCGACGATCAGCTCGACTACTACCGCATGGTCTCCGCTGCCGGCGCACCGAAACACCCGTGTGCGATGTCCTTCATCGTGGCTCCTACGATCATCGTCCACGGCTCGCAGGAGCAGAAGAATCGGTTCCTCGAGCCGCTGCTGCGCGCCGACGAGTTCTGGTGCCAGGGATTCTCCGAGCCAGGGGCCGGTAGTGATCTGGCGTCACTGTCGACCCGGGCCGTTCGTGACGGCGATGTCTACCGTGTGACGGGCCAGAAGATCTGGACGACGAAGGCTGATAGGGCCGACTGGATCTTTGCACTGGTGCGGACCGGTCCTGCCGGTCGCGGGACGTCGGGTATCACGTACCTGCTGATCCCGATGGACTCGCCGGGCATCGAGATTCGCCCGCTTCGCGATTCGGCCGGCGGCCACCACTTTGCCGAGGTCTTCTTCGACGATGTCGAGGTCCCGGTCGCCAATCGGCTCGGCGAGGAGGGGCAGGGCTGGTCCATCATGCGAACCTCCCTCGGTCACGAACGTGCCACCGCGTTCCTCGCCGACGAGTTCCGCTACCGCGGCACCGTCGACAAGGTTGTTCGACTGGCCGTCGATCGGGGATACGCAGCCGATCCCGTGATCCGCCAGGAAATTGCCCGGATGGAGACGTCCGTACGGAGCATCGCGGCGAACAGCGCGCGAGCACTCGAGGCCGTCCTCCGGGGTGAGGACCCAGGGGGTGTCGCTTCCGTCAACCGATTGGTCAAGTCGGAGTTCGAACAGCATCTGCACAGGCTCGCCCTGCGGCTGACGGGCAGTGCCGCTGTACTGGGTGCGCAGTCCGAGGGCGCCGCCGAGAAAGGCCGCTGGACTTATGGCTACCTGATGTCGCGGGCCACCACCATCGGCGCGGGCACCGCTGAGATCCAGCGGAACACGATCGCGGAGGGGGTATTGGGGCTGCCGTCGCACCGTGGAGAGGGCCGGCGCGCCCCGGCCGTCACACCGGGTCGGCCACTCGCGGCGCCGGAGGGGGACGAAGCAGCGCTTCGGGAGGTTCTCGGCTCGGCGATCTCCTCGTACGTCGAGACCGAAAACCTCCTCGCCCGGGAGACCTCGCCGGGTGACTACGACATCGGGCTCTGGGACGAGTTGGTCAAGTTCGGACTGCCGGGTTTGGCCGCTCCGGAGCGACTCGGCGGCGGCGGCGCACCCTTGCGGCTGCTCTGCGCGGCCGTCGAGGAGGCCGGATACCGCCTTGCTCCGGTGCCGCTGGTGCCGACCGCAATCGCATTGGAAGTTCTCCTTGCGGCTGGTGCAGACAGGGCGGCCGAAGCCGTGATCAAGGGAGCCACCGCCGCGTTCGTCGCACCCGTCGACGACGGCGGCTGGGTCTGCGACACAGACTTGCCGGTGTGCGGCACGGGCCGGTTGACGGGTGTCGTCGAGCGAGTGGCTGGTGCCCCAGTCGCCGACATCTTGGTCGTGCTCGCCACCGATGTCGCCACCGGTGAACTTCTGCTGGCGACCGTGGAGCCGGGTGCGGCCTCGATCACCGTCCAGAACTCGATCGACATCACCGCGACGGTCGGTACCGTCGGCTTGGACGCGACACCGGCAACGGTGGTGGCCGCGGGAGCGCTCGTCGCAGATGCACTCGCTGCGGCTCATCGGGTGGCGCAGTTGCTTGTCGCGGCCGACTCGGTCGGCGTTGCCAACCGCGCGCTTGCCCTCGCCGTCGAATGGGCCGGGCAGCGTGAACAATTCGGGCAGGCCATCGGGTCGTTCCAGGCGATCTCGCACAAGTGTGCCAACCTACTGGTCGGTGCGGAGGGCGCACGGGGGCAGGTCCTCGCAGCAGCGGATCGGGACGGCGTGGACTCGGATGCGGTCCTGTCCGCGGAACTCGCATCGGCCGAGGCACTGAGCGCTGCGGTGTGGTCGAGCGAAGAGTGCATCCAGATTCACGGCGGCATCGGCTTCACCTGGGAGCACACCGCACATCTGTTGTTGCGCAGGGCGATCGCGAACGAAGCCTGGCTCAGTCGACCCGAGGTGATGCGCGACCGGGCGGTCACGAAGTTGCTCGACCGCGTCAGATGACCGGAGGGCAGGTGTGACGACGGTGTCGCCGATGACAGCGTGAACGACCCTGGACGGGGTCTGGCTGCGCCGCTCGCCGAGCGTCTGAGGCGTGGTCTGCGCGATCTGGCGGCCGATGTTTCATCAGCGGAACCGCAGCAGTCCTTCCTGCATCGTGCTCGCCAGCAGCATGCCGTCCCGGTTGTAGAGACGTCCCCTGCTTATCCCACGGCCGCCACCCATCCAGTACCCGTGCTGCTCGTACAGATGCCATTCGTCCGCGCGAAACGGTGTGTGCAGCCAGACGGTGTGATCCAGGCTTGCCAGCTTCAGCCCGGGGGTGTCTATGTGCCGGGCATGCGGAGGTAGGGCTGCCGAAAGTAGGAACAGGTCCGAGCAGTACGCGAATCCCGCCGCCTGAACCAGAGGCTCGTCGTCGAGAACTCCCGGGGTCCGGACCCAGGCGCGCTGCCGGGGTGGTAGCTGCTCTCCGCGCCGGTTCGCCACGCGTGGATACTCGCCAGGGAATCGGAACTCGACTCCGACGTTGACGAGCAGTCGGCGCAGCCACTCCGCATCGCCCAGATCGGAGGCGCTCAGGCTGTGCTCGAAGCGGGGGAGATCCTCCGGGGTCGGGCTAGGTGTCGTGGTCGTGTCCTGATGGGTGAGGCCCTGCTCGTCACGATGGAACGACGCGGTCGCCAACAGGATGGTTCGATCGTTCTGAACCGCTCGTACGAGACGAGTGGTGAAGCTGCCGCCGTCCCGGACGCGTTCGACTCGGTAGTCGACCGGGAGGTCTGAGCGACCCGGATGAATGAAGTGTCCGTGGAGCGAATGGGGGTGATGGTCGCCGTCGACGGTCCGACCGGCCGCCACGAGTGCCTGGCCTAATGTCTGGCCCCCGTAGATGCGGCGGGCGGGGGTATGCGATTCACCGCGGAACAGGTCCCTGTCGAGCTGCGCGAGCGTGAGAATCTCGCCCACAGGAGGGCGCCTGAGTGATGTAAGGGACTCGGCCCCGTGTGGAAGCGGCATGGCAATTCCTCATACTTTTTCACAGATTCGGCGCCATGGCCGAATCTGAGGCCGGGGCGGGCCGGGCGACGCCGTGGCCGATTGTCGATGCGAGCCGAATCGGCCACGGCAAAAGACGCTTTGGCGGGTTGATCAGCGGGGTGCGAATCGCTGCCCGGCGTCCAGGCGCAGGGCCTGCCCGTTGAGCATCGGGTTGTCGACGATGGCGAGTGCGAGCTTCGCGAACTCCTCGGGTCGGCCCATGCGCTTGGGGAAGGCCGCATCCTCGACGAGCGGAGCGACCTGCTCGGCAGTGAACTTGGCCGTGGCGCCGGTCGCGAACAGGCTCGGGGCGATGGCAAGGACGCGGATGCCCTGCGGGCCGAGGTCGCGGGCCATGACCAGTGCCATCGCGGCAATGCCCGCCTTCGCGGCGCTGTATGCGACCTGGCCGATCTGGCCCTCGTAGGCTGCGATCGAGGAGGTGTTGACGATCACGCCGCGCTCGTCGTCCTCGGGCTCGTTGTGCGACATGTGGAAGGCCTGGAGCCGATTCAGATTGAACGTCGAGACAAGGTTGAGGTCGATGACCTTCTGGAAGCTCTCGAGGTCGTGGGGGCCGTTCCGTCCGAGGGTCTTCTTCACGGTCCCGCCGCCGGCGGTGTTCACCGCGATGTGCAGGGCGCCGAGATCGGCGACGGCGGCGGCCAGCGTCTGTTCCGCGCCCTCGTGATCGGTGATGTCGATCGGGTGGAAGATCGCGCCGATCTCGGTCGCGACGTCCTTTCCGGCGCTGCCTTCACGGTCGAGGATCGCGACCTGGGCGCCTCCTGCTGCGAGGGCCTCCGCGGTCGCCCGCCCCATGCCCGACGCGCCACCGACGACGACGGCCTTCTTGCCGATGATGTTCATTTCAACGATGTCCTTACGGTGAGGAGGTTCCACGGAATCGATCTAAGGGCACTTATAGTACTATCTAAACTATGTGACGCGCGCTACCCTACTGAAGTAGTCGGCGCTACACCCAGGGCATCGACACGACCGTCTCCACGGTCGTACAGCTCACCCCGTGAATGGAGGAATCGTGATTCTCAAGGTCGGTCAGTCGTTGGCCAGCGCAGTCGACACCACCACCCTGGTCGTGCTCCGTCCCGCCGAGGGGGACGTGACGCTGACGTGTGGTGGCGTCCCGATGTCGGAGGGAAAGACCCCGACCGGGGACGGAACGTCGATCGATGCTGCGCACATCGGTGGTGCGGTGATGGGAAAGCGCTACGTCGACGAGGCGTCGGGGCTCGAGGTGCTCTGCACCAAGGCCGGACAGGGTCAGCTCGCGTTGGGCGGCGGCAGCGTACTCGCCATCAAGGGGGCCACGCCGCTGCCCTCCTCGGACTGAGGTTGCGGGCCCCCGAACGACGAGTGGAGTGACGGATGAATATTTCCATGTTGCTGGACATGGCGGTCGACGGTTTCGGCGACCGGGTCGTGATCGGCAGCCGTGATGCGGGCATCACGGCATCACGACTGAGAGAACTTGCGATTGCGGGTGCGGACGCCATCCGCGACTCCGGCGCCGATGCAATCGTCTATCTGGCGGTGAATGGTCCCGCTTTTCCGGTGGCGATGTTCGCGGCCGCCCGCGCCGGTGTGCCGTTGGTCCCCGTGAACTATCGCCTGGGGCGTGAGCAGCTCGACGCGCTCTTGGCCAATCATCCCCGGGCTTTGGGGATTGCAGACCCGAATCAGGCGGAGGTGCTCGAGCGCGCGGGTCTGAACGTGCGCACTCCTGCGCGGTGGCTGCAGCAACTGTCCGCATCCGACGTGACCGAGGCCGGCGAGGACGAGGTTCTCGACGCGGAGGGTGCTGCGGTGGTCATCTACACGTCGGGCACGACCTCGGCGCCCAAGGGAGTTCTCCTGCGGCACGAGAATCTCTCGTCGTATGTGATCGGCTCCGTCGAGTTCGCGAACGCCGATGATGCGGACGCCGCTCTGGTAAGCGTGCCGCCGTATCACATTGCAGCGGTCGCGAACGTGATCACTAATCTCTACGCCGGCCGCCGCACGATGGTTCTCGAGCAGTTTACACCCGAGCAGTGGTTGGACACGGTCCGGCAGGAGGGCGTCACGAACGCTCTGGTCGTACCGACGATGCTCGCGCGAATCGTCGACTCCGATTCGGACAAGACGGTTCCGGCGTTGCGTGGCCTCGCCTATGGGGGAGCGCCCATGCCCACACGAGTCATCGAGCGGGCGCTGGAACTGTGGCCCGAGGTCGGATTCGTCAACGCCTACGGTCTGACCGAGACCAGTTCGACCATTGCGGTTCTCGGTCCGGAAGAGCACCGGGCCGCGATCGGATCGGGTGACGCGCCCGTGCGTGCGCGTCTCGGTTCGGTCGGACTTCCCGTCCCGGGCGTGCAGATCGAGATTCGTGACGAGAACGACGCGGTTCTCGGCCCGGGTGAGGTGGGCCGAATCTGTGTCGCCGGCGATCAGGTCTCGGCCGAGTACGCCGGTGTCGGGCGCATGGTCGACGAGCGCGGCTTCTTCGATACTCGTGACAAGGGCTTCGTCGATGACGACGGCTACCTCTTCGTCGGCGGGCGGGTGGACGACACGATCATTCGTGGTGCGGAGAACATTGCGCCCGCGGAGATCGAGGACGTGATGCTTCGCCACCCCGCGGTGCTGGACGTTGCTGTCGTCGGACTGCCCGACGAGGAGTGGGGCCAGCGGATCGAGGCGGCGGTCGTGCTGCGTCCCGGCGAGAGCGTCGACGGGGAGGAGTTGCGGTCCTTCGTTCGGAACACGTTGCGTAGCAGTAAGACTCCCGAGCGAATCGCGTACTGGGATGATCTGCCCCGCACGGAGACCGGCAAGCTCGTGCGGCGCCATGTCGTCGATCGCCTCACTGAACGGGCTGCGACGGCCTGACCCGGCCAAACCTCGGCTTTACATATATAACTAAGTTCACTTACTGTGGTAGCGGGGTATCGGTCTCACCGGCCCCGCGGCCGGTTCACTGGCGCTGACGCGGTTCGCGCCCATCGATCACGGAGGTACCCATGACCACGGCGGAGAAGGCCGAAGCCGAGATCTACGAGTTTCTCGACACCGACATCCAGCGAGCCAGGGATCTCGTCGGCATCTATCACGCGGTCACCCAGCGTGAGCAGTTCAGCCGGGCCACCCCGGACGTCATTCGCAACTTCGCGCGCTCTTACGGTGACGACAACCCGCTGTTCGTCGACGAGGAGTACGGCCGCGACACTCGCTGGGGTGGTCAGATTGCGCCGCCGATGATCAACATCGCCCTCCGGCAGGAGTTGCTTGCAGACTCGGTCCCACGCGATCAGCGCAGGCCGGCCTTCCGCGGCATCCACGTATTCGTCTCCGGCAGCACCACCGACTGGTACCGCCCGGTGTACGACGGTGACACGATCTACTCCTTCCACGGTTTCGAGAAAGTCGAACTGAAGGAGTCCGAGTTCGCGGGCCGATCGTTGCTCGTCACTCGCATACACGTCCAGTTCAACCAGCGTGCCGAGGTCGTGCAGGCGCAACGTGTGCTCACGATTCACACCGAACGGCACGAGTCGAAGAAGCGGAAGAAGTACGACGCGATCGAGGCGGCGACGTACACACCCGAGGACATCGCGGCGATCGACGAGCTCTACGCGGCGGAGAAGCCGCGCGGAGCGGAGACTCGCTACTGGGAAGACATCCAGGTCGGCGATTCTCTCGGCGACATGGTCAAGGGGCCGTTGACCGCGACGGACATGATGGTGTTCCATTCCGGCGGTTACGGATTCGCTCCGTACACGCCGTCCGCGGGGCGCCTGGCCCACAAGAACCGCAAGCGTATCGGTCCGTTCTACATTCCCAACGAGCAGGGCATTCCGGACGTCGCGCAGCGGATCCACTGGGACAGTGAGTACGCGCGTTCGATCGGCCTTCCTGCAGCGTACGACTACGGCATGATGCGTGACTGCTGGTTGTCGCACTACCTCACCGACTGGATCGGCGACGCGGGCTGGATCGAGTCGATGTCCAGCCAGATGCGAAAGTTCAACTACCTCGGCGACACTCACTACTTCACCGGTCATGTTGTCGGCAAGCGAACCGAGGGTGACCGGCACCTCGTCGACCTCGAGTTCCGCGGTACCAGTCAGCGTGGTGAGGTGACCTGCCCGGCTACCGCGACGGTGTCGTTGCCGAGTCGTGCATCCGATCTCGCGATTCTTCCCACGGCTCCCCGGGAATGGGAGCGGATCGCCGCGCAGATGCTCAAGCGGCACGGCGAGTTGCGTGCGGAGAAGCGCCGTTCCGATCAGACGTGACCGGTCGATCTATCGGACCCTCGAACTCAGGTCTGCTTGGGGCGTGCGTGCGAACCGCCCCAGGCAGACCTGCTCCAGCGCCGGGCAATCCGGCGATGGCGATCCGCAGTCCGATCGATCGACGAACCTGCCCATAACATAGTAGGTATGGGTGTGCCCGTACTCTCCAGGAGGAACTGTGGACCTGAGCAGCTTGACCACGGTGATCGCAGAGCTTGAAGACCACGTTCTGACCATCACGCTGAATCGTCCGGACCGGTTGAACTCGTTCACCAACGAGATGCGGAGTGAATTCCGGGCTCTGTGGGACTACGCGGCCGAAACCGACGACGTGCACGTCATCGTGCTGCGGGCCAGCGGCGAGCGCGCCTTCAGTACCGGCATGGACGTCAAGGAGGGTACGTACGTCTCCGAGAACGTGTTCAGCCGCCGCGATCCCGGGGCGGAACTGTCACCCAAGCAGAACGGCTGTTGGAAGCCCCTGGTCTGTGCGGTGCACGGGATGGTGGCCGGCGGTGCACTGTACTGGATCAACGAGGCGGATATCATCGTGGCGAGCGAAGATGCTCAATTCTTCGACCCGCATGTCTCCTACGGATTGGTTGCCGCTCTCGAGCCGATCGGGCTCGCGCACCGCATCCCGATCGGAGAAGTGTTGCGGATGGTCCTCCTCGGCCTCGACGAACGGATGTCCGCCCAACGTGCATACGAGATCGGACTGGTCAGCGAGATCGTGACCCGGGATCGGCTGTGGGGCCGGGCGCAGGACCTTGCCGCACGCATCGCGTCCAAGCCTGCGGCCGCGATCCAGGGTAGCGTCCGTGCAATCTGGGAGTCGAAGGATTCGACGCGCTCGCAGGCGCTGGCGACGGGGATGTCCTACACGTCGCTGGGCAATCCGATCGGTAAGGCGCAAATCGTCCGATCCGAGGTTCCCACTCGGAAGTACGAGGTCCGATGACCACCTGCGCTGCCTCGTCGATCCGCCGCGGTGCGATGGGTAAGGGGATCTGAGATGGACTACGGGATGACCGCCGAACTCGAAGAGTTTCGCGGTGAGGTCAGGGCGTTCGTGGCCGCGAATGCTCCCGATATCGCGCCCAAGGCGGGAGTGCGGAGCGCCGAGAACCCCGAGGAGCTCGCGCTCCTGAAGGAGTGGACAGGCAAACTCTTCGCCGCCGGATACGTGGGCGGGTCCTGGCCGGAGCGGTTCGGCGGCCGGGGCGGCGCACACTCCGCCGAGCGGGACGTCGTCGTCGGCGAGGAACTCGCGCGCGCACGAACGCCCGCCGCCGTCCAGGGTGCGGCCAACCTCGTTGCGAATGCTCTGATCGACTTCGGAACCGAGGAGCAGCAGGCGAGGTATCTGCCGGGCATCCGCTCAGGAGAGTTGATCTTCTGTCAGCTCTTCAGCGAGCCGAGTTCGGGCAGCGACCTGGCGTCGCTGCGGACGAAGGCGGCACGGACCCCGGACGGCGGATTCCGCGTCAGCGGTCAGAAGGTCTGGACCACGAACGGGCAATGGTCCGACTTCGGCTATCTGCTTGCGCGGACGGATCCGGACGCACCCAAGCATCGCGGCATCAGCGCCTTCATCGTCGACATGCGATTGCCTGGTGTGGACGTGCGTCCGCTGCGGGAGATGACGGGGACGTCGGACTTCAACGAGGTCTTTCTGGACAACGTCGAACTCCGTCCGGATGCCCTGATCGGCGAGCTGAATCAAGGCTGGTCGATCGCGAACTCCAGCCTCGGGCACGAGCGGAGTGGGGTTGCGACCAATGCGGTCCGTCTGCGTCAGAACGTCGCTGCCCTCGTCGACCTCGCCGCGAAGGTCACGGTCAACGGGCGGCCGGCAATCGAGGACGGCGCAGTCCAGGAACGGCTCGGCGGCCTGTCCGCCTCGGTTGAGGCACTTTCCGCTTTGGTGTACGCCAACATCAGTCGCTGGTCCCGAAAGTCGGAGCGGGTATCCGACGGTCCGATGGCGAAGCTGCTCTTCAGTGAACTGGGAGTCGAGATCGCGCGTCTGGGGATCGAACTCTGCGGTGAGGCAGGTATTCTCGTGGAGGGCGACGCCGGAGCCGTCGATCACGGGCGTTGGCAGGACGAGTTCCTGTACGCCCGCGCCTACACCATCGCCGGAGGCAGTTCCGAGATCATGCGGAACATCATCGCCGAACGCGGACTTCGCATGCCACGCTGAGGTATTCGCTGCACCCGATCGTCATGGGGGACCCGTGAACACGGGTCCCCCATTTCCGCGTTCCGTCAGACAAGTTATAGATTGACCTAGTTAACTATGTGATCTATCTTGATGTGAACGCGTCCATTCGGCGCGATCGGAATTGCCGGGGCGGCGCCATGAAGGGCGGGCCGGGGGAGCTCAGGTCTTCCTCGTCGGCGGAACTGGAGGCGATCAGTGGCGGGTATCAGAGACGGATTGGGTGCCCTGTGGTCGGCGCCGGATGCCGCGAACATGATCCAACACGAGGGTCGATGGTTCACCTGGGGTGAGGTTCGAGTTCTCGTCGAGCGCATCGACGAAGCGTTGGGCAGCGTGGGTTGCGGTGAGGGGTCGCGTATCGGGGTGGTGCTCGGCAACCGCGTGGAGTCGATCGCGGCGCTGGTTGCAATCCTCGGGAAGGGGCGCACGATTGTCACGCTCAACCCGATGCAGCCCACCTCTCGGGTGACGACGGATTTGGTCAATTCGATGCCGCAGGTGGTTCTGGCGCCCGCGGCACTGTGGTCGGAATCGGAATTCGTCTCGGCGGCAGGGCAATCGGGAATCGTCGGCTTCGCGGTCGACGGATCGGTGGTCGAGCAGCGTTGCGGGGGCCCCGACGTGACGATCGAGGCTCCTCAGGACGAGCAGAACCCGGTCGCCGTGGAAATGTTCACCTCCGGCACGACCGGCCCACCGAAGCGGGTGCCACTGACGTGGCGCCAGCTCGACGCAGCGATGTCCGCGGTGCACAGTCACACCGGAGCGGCCGGTCCGGATCGGGAACCGCTCACCGGGCGGGTGTCCCTGGTGACCCTGGCGATCGTGCACATCGGCGGACTCTGGGCCGTGCTGCAGGCACTCACGGAGGCACGCCCCTTCGTGCTGCTGCCACGCTTCACGGTGGAGGGCTGGGTGGGTGCCGTGTCCGAGCACAAGCCGAGGATCGCGAGTCTGCCGCCGGCGGCGATGCGCTCGCTACTCAGTGCGGACCCACCGGCCGAGGAACTGGCGAGTTTGCGTGCCGTCACCGCAGGCACCGCGTTCGTCAGCCCGGACCTGGCGGACGAGTTCATCGGAAAGTACGGGATTCCCGTGCTGATCGTGTACGGCGCCACCGAGTTCTCCGGCGCCGTTGCGGGTTGGACCAAGCCGCTGCACATCGAATGGTGGACGCGGAAGCGCGGAAGCGTCGGACGCCCGTTCCCGGGAGTCGACCTGCGGACCGTCGACGACAACGGCGAGGTGCTGCCGGTCGGCGAAACGGGTCGATTGGAGGTACGGGCCGGCCAGACCGGTGCCGGTGCAGGTGGCTGGCTGCGAACGAGCGACCTCGCGCACCTGGACGAGGACGGATTCCTCTACATCGACGGCCGGGCAGACGACGCGATCATTCGGGGCGGCTTCAAGATTCACCCGGAGGTTGTCTCGGATGTGTTGCGAGCGCACGCGTCCGTTCTCGACGCGTGCGTCTTCGGCCGGGCCGACGACCGCCTCGGGCAGGTTCCGATTGCCGTGGTCGAGTTCGCGGAAGGGGCACAGGAAGTGTCCGAGGACGATCTCAAGACCTTCGCCCGTGGCAGGTTGACCGGCTATGAGGTTCCGGTCGCCATCCATGCGGTCGACGAACTTCCACGTGGGGTATCACTCAAGATCGACCGTCGCCGCCTGCTCGACATAGTCGCGGAGATCGAAGCCGCACGGGTCTGACCATCCAGGCGGGCGATCAGCTATGCCGCACCACTGGAAAACACTCACTCGTCCCGAGCCGATGCCAGGGACATCAAGGAGCACAGCATGACCGCAGTCATCGTGGAAGCAGTTCGTACCCCCGTCGGCAAGCGCAATGGTGGCTTGTCCACCGTTCACCCGGCCGACCTGTCCGCCGTCGTTCTCAACGCACTGGTCGAGCGCGTCGGGATCGATCCCGCCGTTGTGGAGGATGTCATCTGGGGGTGTGTTCAGCAGGTCGGCGACCAGGCCAACGACATCGCCCGCAACGCGGTGCTCGCGGCAGGTTGGCCGGAGACAGTTCCTGGCGTGACCGTCGACCGGCAGTGTGGTTCCTCGCAGCAGGCACTCAATTTCGCGGTCGCGAGTGTGGCAGCCGGACACTACGATGTCGTCATCGCCGGCGGAGTCGAGTCCATGTCCCGCGTTCCGATGGGTTCGGCCGGTACCTTCGACGGATCGCCGTACAGCCCCGCATTCATGGAGCGGTACAACGGAATCAAGCCCAACCAGGGTGTCGGTGCGGAGGCGATTGCCGAGAAGTGGGGACTGACCCGTTCGGACCTCGACAAGTTCGCGGTCCGGTCGCACGAGCGCGCCGCCGCCGCGCAGGACGCGGGGTTGTTCGACACCCAGATCATTCCGGTCACCACTCCGGAAGGCACTGTGATCTCCCGGGACGAGGGCATTCGTCGCGGTACAACCGAGGAGTCGCTGGCCAAGCTCAAGGCCGTGTTCAAGGAAGACGGTGTAATCCACGCGGGTAACGCTTCTCAGATCTCTGACGGCGCTTCGGCGTTGCTGATCATGAGCGAGGATGCCGCAGCGCGGTACGGGTTGACTCCGATCGCGAGGATTCACACCGTTTCCGTCGTCGGTGACGACCCGGTCCTCATGCTGACCGCTCCGATCCCGGCGACCGAGAAGGTTCTCGCCAAGTCCGGTCTTGCGCTCGACGACATCGGTGTGTTCGAGGTCAACGAGGCGTTTGCGAGCGTCCCGCTCGCGTGGCTGAAGGACATCGGTGCCGACCCGGCGAAGGTCAACCCGAACGGTGGAGCGATCGCTCTCGGGCATCCGCTCGGCGGATCGGGTGGCCGAATCCTCACCGACATGATCCACCACATGCGCGTCAACAACCTGCGCTACGGCCTCCAGACGATGTGTGAGGGCGGTGGGCAGGCGAACGCCACCATCCTGGAACTGCTCGACGCCAACTGAAACCTGCTATCGAACAAGGAGATATGGTGACTGGATCCAACGAACCCGTGGTGCTCGTCGAGCGCGTGGACAACGTCATGGTGATTACGATCAACCGCCCGGATGCGCGCAATGCGGTGAACTCGGCCGTCAGCGCCGGTGTCGGTGGCGCCTTGGACGAGGCCGCCGCGGATGCCGAGGTTCGTGCGATCGTTATCACCGGCGCGGGCGACAAGTCCTTCTGTGCGGGTGCCGATCTCAAGGCACTTTCTCGTGGGGAATCGGTGTATGCGCCGGACCATCGTGAGTGGGGCTTTGCCGGCTTCGCGAAGAAGTACACCGACAAGCCGACGATCGCCGCGGTCAACGGCACCGCGCTCGGTGGTGGTACCGAGTTGGCCTTGGCCGCGGACCTCGTCGTCGCATCGGAGAACGCGACGTTCGGTCTTCCCGAGGTCAAGCGTGGTCTCCTAGCGGGCGCGGGTGGAGTCTTCCGGCTTCCGGTGCAGATTCCGCAGCGTCTGGCGATGGAGATGATCTTCACGGGCGATCCGATCACCGCTGCGCGGGCCCTCGAAATCGGCCTGATCAACCAGGTCGTGTCGGCTGGCAAGGTCGTGGAGGCCGCGGTCGATCTTGCGCAGCGGATTGCCGTCAACGCGCCGCTGTCCGTCCAGGCCAGCAAGCGCATCGCGTACAGCGTGATCAATGGCGTGCAGGTCGAGGAGACCGCCCGATGGGCGCTGTCGGACGCAGAGTGGAACCAGCTCGCAACCAGTGAGGATTCCAAGGAAGGCCCCCGCGCGTTCGCGGAGAAGCGCGAGCCGGTCTGGAAGGCCCGCTGATTCGAGGCCCGCAGGCCAGAGGTGTCGGCCCGGTCGGCAGTGTGACACTGCGGACCGGGCCGTTGCCGTGTTTCCGCTGGTGGCGTCACTTCGCCCTCCAGGGTCGGGCAATACGCAGAGACGCGGGGTCCGGCCGCAGCCGGACCCCGCGTTTGTGCGTGCGGAGGCTTTGCGCTCAGGCGCTGATCAGACGGCGCCGGTGGTACCTCACCGATCCATCGAGGAGTTCGTCTACCTTGATCCGGCGGATCAGGAGGTGAACGTCGTGTTCCCAGGTGAACCCGATACCGCCGTGAACCTGAAGCGCGGTCTGCGCGGTCGTGCTGGTGCCCTCGCCCGCGTAGGCCGCCGCCGCCGATACCGCGCGCGTGCGGACCTCGAGGTCGGTGCCGTCCAGCGCCACCGCGGCGGCCCACAACGCCGCGCGGGATGCCTCGACGGAGAGCGCCATGTCGGCGCAGTGATGCTTGACTGCCTGAAAACTGCCGATCGGCCGGTCGAACTGCGTCCGCTGACCGGCGTACTCCACTGTGAGGTCGAGCAGCCGGGACGCGGCTCCAACGGCGTCCGTCGAGCGGTACGTGGCGAGTTCGTCCCGGATGAATGCCAAGGTGCCTGCCGGCACGGCCGACCACTCGCCCGTGTCGAGCGTGAGATCGAGATCGGCGACCGCCCACGATCGGGTGAGGTCGAGGGTTTCGAGGGTGCGGATGGTGACGGCGTCGACGGAGACGACAGCGGCCACTTCCGTGCCGTCCGTGGTCGATGCGAGGATGAGAACCCGCTGGGCGTCGACGAGTCCGGTGACAGGGGCAGTCGTACCGTGCAGCCGGAGGGAGGTTCCCTCGATGCCGGCGTGCAGTGCCGGCGCCTCGAGCGAGCCGACCGCGGGCACGGTCAGGGATTCACCCGACGCGGCGTCTTCGAGGGTGGGGTGGCCGATCTGTTCGAGCAGGCGGCAGGCGATCGTCAACTCCGCCAATGGAACCGAACTTCCGGAGCGTCCGTGTTCTTCACACAGCACGAGTAGATCGACGTGGGTGCCGCCCAGATCGGACGTGAGCAGGCCGATGATGCCGGATTCGGCGATGTGGCGAAGCGCGCCCTGGGGGATCCTCGCGGGACCGTCGTCGATCGTCGGTCGGCGGACGAGTAGGGGATCGTTCTTGGCGAGCCAGGCGCGCTCGGTCTCGGCAAGGGCAACCTGCTCGTCGCTCAGAGCGAAGTCCATGACACTCCTCAAGGAATCGTGCTTGTTGACGTAGTTAACCATGTGCACTAGCTTTTCGGCTAGTGCGCCGTGTCGGAGTCGCGGCGCCGATCGTGGATGTGTGGAAGATGGGAGCAACGTCGGTGGAGTTTCTGCGTGTCGAGCGTAGCGGCGGTGTCGTGACTGTTGTCATGTCCCGCCCGGAGAAGAAGAACGCCGTGAACTTGGCCATGTGGCACGAACTGGCCGAGACCTTCACCTCGATCGAGCGGGCGCACGCCGACCGCGTCATGGTGCTCACCGGCGACGGCGGCGACTTCTGTTCCGGGGCCGATCTCGCGAGCCTGACGGGTGGGGACACGCTGGACTTCATGTCCGACGCCAGTGAAGCGGCTCGCACGCTGCATGCGATGACGATCCCCACCATCGCGAAGGTGGACGGCGTTGCCGTCGGAGCGGGATGGAATCTGGCCCTGGGGTGTGACCTGGTGGTGGCAACCGAACGGGCCCGCTTCTCGCAGATCTTCGTTCGTCGTGCGCTTTCGGTCGACATGGGCGGCTCCTGGCTGCTCCCCAGGCTGGTCGGTCTACAGAAGGCGAAGGAGATCGCCTACTTCGGCGACATGTACTCCGCGCAGGAGGCGGCGGATCTCGGCCTGGTGACGCGGGTTTGTGCACCGTCCGAGATCGACATCACGGTCGATTCGATGGCCGAGCGCCTCGCCGCGGGCCCGGCTCGGGCGTTGTCGCTGACGAAGCAGCTCCTGAACACAGCGGTCGACGGCGGAAGCATGGAGCAGGCGCTGCGGCTCGAGTCGCAGGCCCAGGTCAACAATATCGGTGGCGAGGACGCTGCCGAGGCCAAGGCTGCCTTCCTCGAGAAGCGCTCGCCGGTGTTCGGTGCGCGCGCGGCGCTGTCGGGCGCTGCCGGCTGACGCTCGTGCGTCCGGCGTGGTGGAGACGGCTCGCGCGAGGTGGGGTACGAGAAGACGGAAAATGGGGACGGTGGGCGCGAGTCGCTCCCACCGTCCCCATATTCGTGCACACGTCGGGGACGGGGCGGTGTCTACACCGGCGCCATCCGAATCGCGCCGTCGATACGGATCGTCTCGCCGTTGATCATCGCGTTGTCCACGATGGCAAGCGCAAGTTTCGCGTACTCGGCCGGGTCGCCCAGTCGGGTGGGATGGGGAACCTGGGACGCGAGTGAATCGCGCACCTTCTCGGACAGACCGCCGAGGATGGGCGTTTCGAACGTCCCGGGGGCGATCGTGACGACGCGAACGAGCTTGCGTGCGAGGTCGCGTGCCGCGACGATCGTCATTCCCGCGACGCCGGCCTTCGCGGAGGAGTATGCGGCCTGACCTATCTGGCCTTCGAAGGCGGCGACGGACGAGGTCATGATGATGACACCGCGCTCGCCGTCGACCGGTTCATTCCTGACCATCCTGGCAGCGGCCACGCTGGCCACGGTAAAGGTGCCGACGAGGTTGGTGTCGATGACCTGCTTGTACAGGTCCAGGTCGCCGGGTGTGCCGTCCTTGTTGACCAGGCGCACCTTGCCGCCGCGACCGGCGCAGTGAACGACGGCTCGCAACGGCGCCGTCTGTTCGGCCGCCGCGAGTGCCGCGTCGACGGCCTCGGGATCGCGGACATCGGCGGGCATGAACGTTGCGAGATCGCCGAGCTCATTGGCGACAGCCGCGCCGTTCGAAGACGGGAGGTCGACGATGACCGTCGGTACGCCGCGAGCGATGAAGGCCTCTGCGGTCGCCCTGCCGAGGCCGGAGGCGCCGCCGGTGACCGCGGCCGACGCGTGGGTGAGGTCCATGGATTGTGCCTTTCGCTGATGTGTGAGCGAGGACCTGGTCGAAAGAACCAGCGCCCAGAGAGTCCGTTTGCTAACGTAGTTATAGAGGTTATATTTGTCTACTGTGGGTGGCGCTGGAACTCACCCCGCGTGACGGACGGAGTGGAAATGGATGCAGTGGACTCGGGTTTGTTGATCCTGCGAGTCTGTCTCGGGCTGACGATGGTCGCACACGGATACGGGAAACTCTTTCGCGGAGGGCGAATTCCGGGAACCGCAGGGTGGTTCGAGAGCATCGGAATGCGTCCCGGCTCGGTCAATGCGTGGCTCGCCGCAGTCACGGAGGTTGCCGCAGGAATCGCGCTCGCTCTGGGCCTGTTCACTCCCGCCGCCGCCGCCGCGTTCGTTTCGCTGATGTTCGTTGCCGCGTGGACGGTGCATCGAGGGAAGGGCTTCTTCATCGTCTCGGACGGGTGGGAGTACAACCTCGTCCTGGCGGTGGGTGCGGTGGTCGTCGCGATCACCGGACCCGGCGCTGCGAGTCTCGATCATCTGATGTTCGGGCACGATCTCGTCACCGGCTGGGCGGGTGGTCTGGTCGCGGCCGTCGGCGGATTGGCTGCCGCGGGGGCGCTCCTCGCTGTTGCGTACCGCCCTGCGCCCGAGAACGTTCCGGCGGACGTTGCGTGAGCACGCATGTGGCGGAAATCGGCGCTCCCGAGGGTGGGGGGTCGCAGTCGGGTTCAGCGGTGGCTGCCGTCCCACCCGCATCGGGTCTGGTCAATCTGCGCGACATCGGTGGATTGACCTTCGTCGGCGGTGGGGCGACCGCGACCGGTGTCCTATATCGAGGAGACGCCCCGTATCCGGGTGACTCCGCGGTGCCAGACCTCGAATCGTGGCCGCCTGCGAGCGTTGTCGACCTGCGGGGTGTGCGGGAACGCGCCCGCTTTGCCTACCAGTGGGCTCCGGATTCCGTCGTGCACCACGTGCCGATGCTTGACGCTGCAGCGCCCGAAGCAGCGCCCACCGACCTGGCAGCGGTCTTCGTACGCATGCTGAACTGCGGCGAGATCTGGGCGGGTCACCTACTTCGGGCCGTTTCCCGCTCGCGCGGCGCGACGCTCGTGCACTGCACGGCAGGAAAGGACCGAACCGGTGTTGCTGTCGCGGTTCTGCTGCTCGCCGCGGGGGTCGAACCGACGGCAGTCGTCGCGGATTTCGTTCGTAGCGAGGACGCATTGGACAGTCTGCATCGGAGGTGGATCGATGCCGGTGTGAGGAAGCGCGATTCGCCCCCACTTCCGGAGAAGTACATGCACGCGCCGGCTGAGGCGATCGGGCCGGTCATCGAGCAACTGAGTGCAACTCCCGGCGGGCCGGCCCAATGGATGCTCGACAACGGAGCGGACCCGGCCGACCTCGACAACTGGCGTGCGCGGCTGCGAGGAGGCGGGGAGAAGTGACTCGCCCACCGACTCGATCGGGCAGGTCCGCTGTGGCGTGCGAACTCGTCGAGCGGTGGTATCGCGAAGGCTACTACAGCCACCGCACCTGGGTGGATGTCCTGTTCGAGGACTCCGTCGGCTCTGACGCGCCGATCGTGTACGCGGCGGCGGACGGGACCCGAACGGTGACATCGATCGGTGAGATCCGCCAGTCCGCGAAACGGGTGGCGGCGGCGCTGCTCGCGCTCGGTGTGGGCCGCGGGGACACCGTGGCGGTGCAGCTACCCAATCGTGTCGAGGCGTCGGTGGCCTATGCGGCCGTGCTGCTGGCAGGCGCGATTCTCGTCCCGATCGTGCACATATACGGGCCGAACGAGGTTCGGTTCATCCTCGAGCAGTCGGAAGCCAAGGTTCTGATCCAGCCGGATCGCTGGCGGAAGACCGACTACCGCGATCGGATCGACAACTATGTGGAGCTGTCGTCGCTCCGGCACGTGGTGATCGTAGGCGACGGCGCTCCCGCAGGCACGCTCTCCTGGGACGGCCTGTCGACGTCGGAGGAGTACGTCCGGCCGGCTGTGCATGCGGACGACATTGCTCTGCTCATCTACACCTCGGGCACCACCGCTGCTCCGAAGGGTGTCCAGCACAGCCACAATTCGTTGCTCGCCGAGGTGCGGTCCGCCCCCGGTGCATCCGGCGGACGCGCTGATTCCGTGCAGCTCGTCTCGTTCCCGCCCGGACACATCGCGGGCGTCAGTAGTGTGTTGCGCCCCCTGGTGCACGGCCGCAGTGCCGTGTACATGGAGAGTTGGGATCCCGCCCTCGCCGCAGAGCTGATCTCGCAGTATCGGGTCACCGCAACCTCGGGCACGCCTTTCCATCTCACCGGCCTCATGGACGTGGACCACGTCGCGGACAAGCTCGCCACCCTGTCGGACTTCCTGATCGGGGCGGCGACGGTTCCCGAAGGTCTGGTCCGGCGCGCGGCGCAGGCGGGAATATCGACGTTCCGCTGCTACGGCTCGACCGAACATCCCACCGCCACGTCCGGTCGGGCGGGGGAAACGGAGGCCGAGCGGCTGGGGACCGACGGTGCTCCGATGGCGGGTGTTCGGGTCCGAATTCTCGACGACCGCGGTGCCGACGTCCCGGTCGGGGTCGACGGTGAGGTAATCGTTCAGGGGCCTGATCAGTTCGCCGGATACCGGGACGCCGCGCTGGACGTGAATACGTTCACCGACGACGGCTGGATGCGCACCGGCGATCTCGGACATCTGGACGCGGCCGGCCGACTCACGATCACCGACCGGATCAAGGACGTGGTGATCAGGGCGGGTGAGACGATCTCCTCCGGCCAGGTCGAGGATGTACTTGCCGCCCATCCCGCAGTCGTCGAAGGGGCTGTCGTCGCGGCCCCGGACGCGCGCTACGGGGAGGTGGTCGCGGCCGTCGTCGTAGTCGAACCGGGTGCCCGGCTCGGCCTCGACGAGCTTCGAGTGCACTTCGAGAAATCGGGACTGGCCCGGCAGAAGGCACCGGAGCGACTGGTCGTCGTCGACGAACTGCCTCGTACCGCCCTCGGGAAGGTGCGCAAGGCGGACCTGCGCGCTGCGCACTTTCGAGCCGGGTAGTTCGCGATATCGCCGGGTTTCGTTGAGCTGTGGCAGGTTCCGAGCGATCCGTTCAGTGGAACGAAGTGTTGACGCCGCGACAGGTACTCAGAATCATGTTCCCAGAATCACAATCTCACTTTTGCTCGTCTTCAAGCGAAGGATCCACATGACGAAGGAAACCGAGCACTCGGACCTCATTGCCGACATCGGCCTTCGAGCTGCCGTGGCCGGACGTCAATGGCGGCCGGGTCTCCAGGTCGACAACGTGCGCCCCCTCACCGGCGGGACCTCGAGCCTGACCTTCATCGCCGACGTCTCCGATGGCGGCAACGCGGAGTCGGTCGTCCTCAAGGTCGCCCCTCCGGGGCTCGAACCGGTCCGCAACAGGGACGTGATCCGCCAGGGTCGCGTCATGAGGGCGCTGCAGAGCATTCCGGGTGTCGCCGCACCGGCGGTCCACTTCGAGGATGCCGCCCGCCCCCCGTTCGTGGCGATGGAGATGGTCCCCGGGGAATGTGTGGAGCCGCTCCTGGTCGCGGACCGTCCGCGCGACGAGGCGACCCGCGCACAGACCCGCGCGCGTTACCTCGACGCCGCGCGGATGCTGGGGCACCTCCATTCGGTGAGCCCTGCCGACATCGGACTCGGGGACGAGCCCGTCCTCTCGCTGGGTGACGAAATCGACCGGTGGACACGCGCTTTCGAGACCATCCCGGACGATCTCCGGGGGGACTACCCCACCTGTGCGAAGGCGCTGCACGCCACGATGCCCGCGTCGGCGGCTCCGGTGGTCAACCATGGCGACTACCGCCTGGGCAACACCCTGTGCGACGGGAACCGCGTCACGGCGATCATCGACTGGGAGATCTGGTCCGTCGGTGACCCGCGCATCGACCTGACGTGGCTCACCTACTTCACCGACGAGGTTCGGCACCCGGCTGCCGCCTTCGACGAGCCCTGTGGCACACCCACGGTCGCGGAGGTCACCGCGACCTACGAGGAGACGCTGGGTCGCACCGTCGAGGACATCGAGTGGTTCCACGCGCTGACCCGGTACAAGGAAGCGGCTGCCACCGCACTGCTGATCAAGCGTGCGCGCAGGCGGGGAACCTTGAGCCCCGCATTCCAGCGGATGGAACCGGCGCTGCCCGGCTTGCTGACCGAAGCGCTCGAGTTCATCGGATACTGACCCGGTCGCTGCTGCCCTGACTGCTGGAACGAGTTGATCCGATGACCGAGGCCCTGCCCGGACAGAACGATGCTCCACCGGTGATCCCGGGCGGTCGTCAGCTGCGCCGCGTGCCGACGCCACGCAGGCAGGCCTCGTACGACGACGAGGTCAAAGTTCTGATCCGAGCGGCACAGTCGGTGATGCTGCGAAACGGGTGTACCGAACAACCCAAGATCGCGGAGATCGTCGGTGCAGCAGGAATGTCCAACCAGGCGTTCTACCGGCACTTCCGCGGTCGCGACGACGTCATCGTCGCGACCTACGAGCAGGGGTTGCTGAAGATCCACGCCTACCTCGAGTATCGGGTGCTCAAGCAGTCCGGGCTCGAGGCGCGGCTGGCCGCGTGGATCGACGGGGTCCTCGCGCAGATCGAGGATCTCCAGCTGTCCGAGCTCAGCCGGGTGATCATCTGGAACATGGGGCAGATCGCGAGAACGAAGAGTGAGATCGAACCGGTCGGCCACACCCGGATCCGGGAACTGCTCGGCCGGGTTCTCGACGAGAGCGGGGTCGCCGACGCCGAGCGCACGGCCATGTTCGTCCACACGCTGGTGATGGGGCTGACGACAACCTATCTCGAATCGGGGGAGCAGCCGACCGAGGAGGTCCGGGCGCACCTGCTGCGCTTCTGCTTCGGTGCGATCACCGCACACTGAGCTTCGTAGGACACCGCGTCGCATCGCGATGCGCGAAACCGTAAAGGAAACATACGATGTGGGAATTCCAGACTGACGCCGAGTTTCAGGAGAAGCTCGACTGGGCGGACAAGTTCGTTCGAGAAGAGTGTGAACCCCTCGACCTCTTGTTCCCTCATCTCGGCCAGCCTTACAACACCGAGAACAAGGCTGCTCGAGCGATTCTCGCGCCGCTCCGCGAGCGGGTGAAGGAGCAGGGCCTGTGGGCCTGCCACCTGGGTCCGGAGCTCGGCGGGCAGGGATACGGGCAGATCAAGCTCGCCCTGCTGAACGAGGTACTGGGCCGATCCATGTGGGCGCCCACGGTCTTCGGCACAGCCGCACCGGACACGGGCAATGCCGAGATCCTCGCCATGTTCGGCACCGCGGAGCAGAAGGCGAAGTACCTGCAGCCGCTCCTCGACGGTGACATCGTGTCGTCCTTCTCGATGACAGAGCCCCAGGCGGGTTCGGACCCGAAGGAATTCGTCTGCGCGGCACGCAAGGACGGCGACGAGTGGGTCATCAGCGGCGAGAAGTGGTTCTCGTCGAACGCGCGGTACGCCTCCTTCCTCATCGTGATGGCGGTGACGGACCTCGAGGCATCCCCGTATCGCCGCATGTCGATGTTCGTTGTGCCTGCCGAGACACCGGGCATCGAGATCGTTCGCAACGTCTCCGTGATGGGCGATCGCGAGGAGCTCGACGAGGGTACCCACGCGTACATCCGGTACAACGACGTCCGTGTCCCGGCGGATGCGATCCTCGGTGGTCCCGGGCAGGGCTTCGAGGTGGCGCAGGCCAGGCTCGGCGGTGGCCGGGTCCATCACGCGATGCGGACCGTCGGCAAATGCCAGCGCGCGCTGGACATGATGGGCGAGCGTGCCCTCTCCCGCCGCACACAGGGTGAGGTCCTCGCCAAGAAGCAGCTGGTGCAGCAGTTCATCGCCGACTCGGCAATCGAGCTCGAACAGTACCGCCTGCTGGTCCTCAAAACCGCGTGGATCATCGACACCCAGCCGCACGGGGCAGCGCGCACCTACATCGCCATGTGCAAGGTCGCGATGGCGAAGGTGTACCACGACATCATTCACCGCGCGATCCAGCTGCACGGCTCGCTCGGCAGCACCATCGAGACGCCGCTGCACATCTGGTGGACCGGCGTCATCTCGATGGGCCTCGCGGACGGCCCGACCGAGGTGCACAAGGTCGCCGTCGCCCGCGGTGTGCTCGCGAACTACGAGCCCACCGAGAACCTGTTCCCGACCGAGCACATCCCGACGCGACTGGCCGCGGCGAAGGTCAAGCACGCTGCAGTCCTCGAGGAGCACGGAATCGCGTGACCGATCACTTCTCACTTGCCGGCAAGGTGGCTCTCGTCACCGGTGGCAGTCGGGGGCTGGGCCGCGAAATGGTGCTGGCATTCGCCGAGGCTGGTGCCGACGTCGTCGTCACCAGCCGGAAGGCGGAAGCCTGCGCGGAGGTCGCTCGCCAGGTCGAGGCGCTCGGCCGCAAGGCCCTTCCGGTCGGCTGCCACGTCGGCAGGTGGGACGAGATCGACGCGTTGGTGGAACGGGCGTACGAGGTGTTCGGCCGGGTCGACGTCCTGGTCAACAACGCGGGCATGTCACCGGTCGCTCCGTCGTCGGCCGAGACGAGTGAAGAACTGTTCGACAAGGTGATCGGCGTCAACTTCAAGGGTCCGTTCCGCCTGACGTCGCTGGTCGGCGAGCGTATGGCCGCCGGTGACGGCGGCTCGATCATCAACATCTCGTCCTCGGGTGCGATATTCCCCCAGCCACGCTTCGGCCCCTACTCGGGGGCGAAGGCCGCACTCAACGCGGTGACGGGGGCGTTCGCTCGCGAGTTCGGGCCCAGGGTTCGCGTCAACACCATCTCCGCGGGTCCGTTCCTGACCGACATCTCCAAGGCGTGGGCGCCGGAGAAGCGCGAGAGCACGCAGAGCGCGATCGGTCGGCCGGGACGGCCCGACGAGATCGTCACGACCGCGCTGTACCTGGCGAGCCCGGCTTCGAGCTACACGACGGCGTCGCTGATCCGCGTCGACGGTGGTCTGTACTGACCACAGGCACCGGTACGCGGTGGGACGAGCTGACTCCCGACTTCTCCTCACGGCATGCCCCATTCACCAGCAGGAAGGTTCCAACATGCGTGCAGCGCGGTGTGAAGTACACGGAAAGCCGGACACGATCGTGATCCGTGAGGTGCCCGACCCGGTCGCGGGCCCCGGTGAGGTGGTAGTGGGCGTCGAGGCGGCTTCGGTGAACTACCCGGATGTCCTCATTGCGGCCGATCGCTATCAGGTGACGGTGCCGACACCGTTCACCGCCGGTAGTGAATTCGCCGGGCGGGTGCTGTCGGTGGGCCCGGAGGTCGACGACCTGGCGCCCGGAGCCGCGGTGATGGGCACCGCATTCGCAGGTGCCTTCGCGGAGCGGATCACGGTCGCGCGGACCGCGCTGTCCCCGGTCCCTGCGGGCCTGGACATGGTCCATGCGGCGGCGTTCAACGTCACCTACCGAACCGCCTACCACGCGGTGACGACCTTCGGCGGGCTCGAGCCCGGAGCTTGGGTGGTGATCCTCGGTGCGGCAGGCGGTGTCGGGAGCGCGGCCATCGACATCGCGACTCGTCTGGGCGGCAAAGTGATTGCCGCGGTGTCGACTCCGGAGCGCGCCGAGGCGTGTCGTTCGTTGGGGGCGGTGGAAACGATCGCCTACGACGGGGAGGACCTGAAACAGCGCATCAAGGAGATCACCGGAACCGGTGCCGACGTGGTGATCGACCCGGTGGGCGGTTCCTACTCGGAGCAGGCGCTCCGGGCGATCGCGTGGGGAGGACGGTTCGTCTGCGTCGGGTTCGCGCAGGGCGACATTCCGCGGATTCCGTTGAACCTGGTGCTTCTCAAGGGCGCGATCGTGCGTGGCTTCGAGATCCGGACTCTGGCATCTCACCTTCCGGACGCGGTGGACAAGGGGCGCAGGGAGATTGAGCGACTGGTCGCGCAGGGAATGACGCCGTTCGTCTCCGAGGTCTACTCACTCGACGAGGCACCGCTCGCACTGACCCGTGTGGCCGAGCGACGAACCACCGGAAAGATTGTCATCGACATGAGCGCGACCACCTAGATAACCAAGTTAGATTGACAATCTAAGTGATGTACCTCACTATTGGGTGGACTGCGGGGATCGGCCTCGGTTGGCGTTCCCCATGTGCATTCGAATTCGTGTGTTGTATCCACACTTCACGCATGGCCGGACGAAGGGTCTTTCATGTTGAGGTTCATGGCATCACGACTACTGACGGTCCTTCCGATGCTTCTGATCCTGACGATCATCGTATTTTTGCTCGTCGAAATCGCACCGGGAGACCCGGCCGCGATCATCGCCGGTGCGGAGGCCTCACCGGAGGCCGTCGAGGCAGTCCGGGTACGTCTCGGGCTCGACCAACCGGTGTGGCAGCAGTATCTGACGTACGTGTGGAACGCGCTGCACGGCGACCTCGGAGTGTCGTTCTCCACCAACGAGCCCGTCACGGACATCATCGCCCGCCGGCTTCCGAGGACACTCTCCATCGGCCTGTTCGCGATGCTCATGGTGGTGATCCTGAGCATCCCGCTCGGAATCCTCGCCGCCGTCAAACGCGACAGCGCGTTCGACCGGATCCTCACCGGCACGTCGGTGTTCATTCTCGCCGTTCCTCCCTTCGTCCTTGCTGCGATCCTGGTGAAGTGGTTTGCTCTGGACGGTCTGCAGCTATTCCCTCCCACCGGATATGCGCCGCTGAGTGACGGTCTGAGCGAGTGGCTGATGTATGCAACGCTCCCTGCCGTCGCCATTGCGAGCATCAGCCTCGCCGAACTCGTCCGACAGGCCCGCGGCGCAATGATCGACGCGCTCGAGCAGGACTACATTCGGACCGCCCGTGCGAAGGGCCTGAGCAAGATGATGCTCGTGGGCAAGCACGCCGCGAAGAACGCCGCGGTTCCCTACATCACCGTGCTCGGCCTGAACGTCGGACGCGTCGTCGGTGCTGCCGTGATCGTCGAGGCGATCTTCAATATCCAGGGTTTCGGTCAGCTCGGTGTCACCGCCGTCATCAACCGTGACATCCCCACGATGCAGGGTGTCGTCCTGGTGAGCGGTGTGATCGTTCTGCTCGTGACCTTGCTGGTCGACATCTCGTACGGCTACCTGAACCCGAGGATTCGAAGCAGATGATCAAAGTGACGAAGGCGAAGCGCACCAAGAAGATATTCGGGTACACGCCCGGCCGGACGTTCAGGCGTCTCCTGCAGGATCGAGTCGGGATGACCTGCCTCGTCGGCCTGATGTTCCTGGTGTTCATCGGCATTCTTGCCCAGTTCTGGACGCCGAAGGATCCGACGGCGCAGGACCTGCTGCGCAGGCTCGAGAGTCCGAGCGGCGAGTACTGGCTCGGCACCGACGCGGTCGGCCGCGACATTCTCAGCCGGCTCATGGTTGCCACCGGAGTCGACCTGGCCGCCGCCACTCTGGCGGTCAGTATCGGTCTCGTCGTCGGTGCCGGCTTCGGGCTGCTCGCCGGCTACCTGGGTGGCGCCCTCGACTCCGTGACCAGTCGCGTCTTCGACGTGCTGATGTCGCTGCCGCCGTTGCTGTTTGCGGTGGCCATCGTCGGTGCACTCGGACCGAGCCTGACCAACGCGATGATCGCGGTCGGTGTGCTGCTCGCACCCCGGTTCTACCGGCTGGTGCGGGTCAGTACGAGGGAAGTCATCAGTGAGGACTTCGTGGAAGCCGCTCGCTCCGGTGGTGCCGGTCCTGCCCGCATCATGACGCGCCACGTGGCACCGAACATATTCTCGCCCATGCTTGTTCAGATCTCTTTCGGAGTTTCCGTTGCGATCGTCGCGGAATCCGGTCTCAGCTTCCTCGGTCTCGGTGTTCAACCGCCGACCGCGAGTTGGGGCTCGATGGTCAAGGAGGGATTCGACAACCTCGCGATCAACAGTTGGACCATCGTTCCGTCCAGCGTGATGATCGTCGTCTCGATCCTGCTGCTGTCGCTGTTCGGTGACAGCTTGCGCGACGCGGTTGGCAGCCAGGGCGGGAGCAAGGCATGACGGTCACTACGGACGACGCGGTGATGCAGGATACGGTCCTCCGGGTCGACGGGTTGTGCGTCGACTTCGAGACGCCCGATCACGGCTGGACGCGGATCGTCGACGACGTCACCTTCAGTGTGCGCAGAGGCGAAACTGTGGGACTGGTCGGAGAATCAGGATCTGGCAAGACCGTCACGTCGCTTGCGATCATGCGCCTGCTGGCCCGCAACGCACGCACATCCGGCTCCACCGTTGTCAACGACCGCGACCTGAACACACTGTCGGGAGAACAGATCGACGAGGTTCGCGGCGCCGAGGTCGCGATGATCTTCCAGGAGCCCCGCCGCAGTCTCAACCCTGTGTTCCGGGTCGGTGACCAGGTCGCCGAAGCGGTGCGGCGGCACCGCAAGTGCTCGAGAAAGGACGCATGGGCGCGTGCCGTCGAACTGTTCGACCGCGTCGGGATCCCTGAACCGGCGAAGCGAGTTCACGCCTACCCGCACGAGTTCAGCGGAGGCATGTGCCAGCGTGTCATGCTGGCGATGGCACTGTCGTGCGACCCGGACGTACTGATTGCCGATGAGCCGACCACCGCGCTGGACGTCACCGTGCAGCGGCAGGTGCTCGGCCTGATTCACGAACTTCAACGGGAACTCGGTCTCGGTGTCCTGCTCATCACCCATGACCTCAGTGTTGTCGCGGAAGTGTGCGACCGGGCGGCAGTGATGTACGCGGGTCGAATCGTCGAGGATGCGCCCATCCTCGAACTGTTCGACAATCCACGGCACCCGTACACCGCCGGGCTCCTGCACGCCATGCCCGACCCGGTACGGCATGCCGAGAAGATGGGCGTCATACCCGGACGAGTTCCACCCCCGCACGAGTTCGTGGATTCCTGCCGGTTCGCTCCTCGCTGCCCATTTGTGAAGGACGCGTGCACCGATGGACACATCCCGCTCTCGGCTACGGGACCCGATCATCTCGCGCGTTGCGTCCGCACCGGCGAGATCTCGCTGGAGGACGCATTCTATGACTGACACCACCATGGCCGGTGCGCGCAACGGTGTCCGATCCGGCACCCACAACACAGCACACGACACAGCACTGGCCGTCGAGGGACTGACGAAGTCGTACCCGGCGAAACGCAATCTGCTCGGAAGGATTGCCGAATCCGTCGACGCGGTGCGGGGAGTGAGTTTCGAAGTGCGACGCGGTGAGACGCTCGCACTCGTCGGCGAGTCCGGTGCAGGCAAGTCGACCGTCGGTCGTTTGGCGCTGCGACTGATCGATCCCACGTCGGGGTCGATCGAGGTGCTCGGTGACGACATCACTGCGATGGGTGCGTCCGAACTCCGCAAGATCAGAGCCCGGGCGACGATGATCTTCCAGGATCCGTTCAAGTCGCTCAATCCCCGTGCTCAGATCCGGTATTCGATTGCCGAACCCATGCTCGCCCAGGGTGGCTACAGTGCAGCCGATCGTGCCAAGCGTGTCGCGTCCCTGCTGGACCGGGTTGGTCTGACCTCGCACCACCTCGACCGCTATCCCTACGAGATGTCCGGCGGCCAACTGCAACGCGTTGCCATTGCCCGCGCTCTCGTGACCGATCCCGAGATCGTGGTGTGCGACGAACCCGTCGCCGCGTTGGATATGTCGATCCGATCGCATGTCGTCAACCTGCTGCGCGAACTGCAACGGGAGCGAAATCTCGCATACCTGTTCATCTCTCACGACATGTCGCTCGTGCGCGTCATCGCCGATCGCATCGCAGTGATGAAGCGCGGTGAACTCGTCGAGTGCGAGGATGCTGCTGCACTGTTTGCGAACCCCACACAGGAGTACACCCGCACGCTGCTGTCGGCGATTCCGGCGTCGCACCCGAGCAGGCGGACATTTCGCCCTGCTCCGTCGTGAGGTCGTATGGCGCTGCGACCCCAAGTGTTCCCGGAAGAAAGGCTGACTATGTTTCTACGTCGCACGATCCGTGTGGCTGCCGCACTCCTCGCAGTGGGGTTGCTCGCGTCCTGCGGTTCCACCGACTCCGCTTCCGGTGGTTCGGGTAGCCCGGACACGGAGGCAACTCTGAGGACCGGATGGACCACCGGGACTCAAACCCTCGATCCACACATGGCGATCAGTGAGATCGCAACTTTCAGATTCGGCCTCAACATGATCTACGACAGGCTGTTCACCGTGAAGGCGGACGGCACAGCTGAAGGCATGCTGGTCGAGAACTACTCGTACTCCGAGGACGGCTTGGCGCTCGTTCTCGACCTGAGGGAGGATGCGACCTTCCGCGACGGCTCGTCCGTTGACGGGGACGTCGTGAAGGTCAACCTGGACCGGGCGCGCACGCTCGACAGTCCCTCGGTGAAGTCGCGGATGAAACCGGTTGTCGACGTCGCAGTTACCGGCCCTTATCAGGTCACGCTCACCCTGGCGAACCCTACCGATGTCGTGCCGTACATTCTGGCCGAGATGGCCGGCTTCATCATGCATCCCGATCTGATCGCCCACGGCAACCCGGCCGTCGAGACCAACGGCTCGGGCGCATACTCGGTTGAAAGCTTTGCTCCCGGGGAGAAGCTCGTCATCGTTCGCGATCGCACGGACTACTGGGACAGAGGCGCTGCGAAGATCGCGCGCATCGAGTACGAGGCCATTCCCGACACCCAGGCGTTCACCAATGCCATGGCCGGCGGCCAGATCGATCTGGGCCTGTTCGTGCCCGGTACCGTGGCAGCTCTCGAAGGCCGCAAAGGGTTGGTCACCGTGAACATCCCGAGCGGCACCGGTGTGGAACTCTTCCTGAACCGGAACACGGCGCCACTCGATGACGTGAGGGTGCGGAAGGCGATCAACTACGCATACAACCGTGAGGAAATCGTCGCGGCGCTCTTCCCCGGGTCCGACGCCCGCTATCAGTACTCGCGCGCCGGCCTGCCGGGCTACGACGCGTCGCTCGAAGGCATCTACAGTTACGACCCCGAGCGGGCAAAGAAACTGCTCGCCGAGGCCGGTCACCCCGACGGGATCGACCTGGGCCGGGTCATCATCGTCAACACGATCACTCCGGGTGTGGCCGACGTTCTGCAGGAGCAGTTCGCGCAGGCAGGCATCAAGATGACGCCGATCGTGAAAGACGGACTCGAGGGCCCGCAGTCCTTCAGTCGCGGTGAGGAATCGGCCATGGTGCAGGTCTCTACGATGGGGACCGGCTTCACCGCTGGTTCCAACTACCGTTGGGGGCCACGCACCAACCCGGCGGGTGTGACTCCCGAGTACGAGAAGATGCTCACCGATGCCACCGATCCGCGTCGTAGTGGGCAAGAACGCGAGGCCTCCTCGGTGGAGCTCAACAGGTACCTCGTCGAGGAAGCATGGGGCGCACCGCTGACGTGGTCGACCGCTCCCTGGGTGATGAGCGACAAGGTTGGCAACTTCAGTGCCGAGATGGATTACGCCAGGACAATCGGGCCGTACGACCCGCGGTACCTGACGGTCTCCGGGTAACACAGTCGGACCCCCGGTCGTGGATTCACGGCCGGGGGTCCTTTCACTGGCAGCTCAGTGGCGGTTCGCAGCGAACGGGCTACGAGTCAGCGATCGGCCCAGCCTTCGTCGTGCCAGTACGTTTCGAGCTTGTCGAGCGGTTCGGACCACGACTCGAGGTAGGTCACGCCCTCGGGGCCTGCGGTCATGACATGAGGAGTACCTGCCGTGATGGTCCAGAACTCGCCCGGACCGACGGTTCGACTGGCTGCGTCGCCGGCCTCGTCCCACGTGATGGTGAACTGGCCGCCGAACACGATGATCAGCCCGTCGAGGTTGCTGTGACGACGAGGCGTCGAGAAGTTGCCCTCGCATCGAAGCCCGTTCAAGTGGAAGGACGTGTCCACCTTGGTCGAGATCCACATGTTGCCCTTGAAGGTCTTCCCCGCGTCGACAGGGGCATCGGCGAGGAGACCGCCGTCGTTCCAGAAGTTCCTGGGGGAGATCTGATCGACCGAACCGTCGACCCAACCTTCGTCGGACAGCAGACCGAAGTGCTCAATTGCCATGTCCGAAGTGTGTCGAACGCAGTTGGACGTGTCATCCGTGGGTTCCGTTGGATGGAATGAACGGCAACTCGAGGAGTGGGTGACGCCGTTCCATTTAGTGGAATATCGACGACGGTGGGATTGCGCTCTGCGCCTACTGTTTCGGTGTGACGCTCGGTGTCGACCGGGTCGCGCAGGCATCGACGGACGGAAGAACAGTGGACGATCCGGTAAGGAACCTCGGCGAGGCCGGCGACCGACGCACGACATACGAGAAGATCATGGTTACCACCAAGAGCGGTGTGTCGCCCTCCGTGCTCATGGAAGCGGGTGAGGATTTCCTCTTCGATCAGGTGTGGACGCGCCCCGGATTGTCGATCCGCGAACGTCGTCTGATCACGCTCTCGTGCATTGCGGCGGTGGGGGCTGCGAAACCGATGGCGGCGCATGTTGCCGCGGCTCTGGAAAGCGGTGATCTCACGCGCGAGGAGCTGGAGGAAGCTGCGTTGCAGTGCGCAGCATATGTCGGGTGGCCTGCGGCCTCCCTGCTGGATCAGGCGATCCGTCAGCACGCGCCATCCTCGTCGTGAATTCCCCGAATCCCCGTCCAGAGGGCATGAAAGCACGGCGCCGAAAGGAAGCGAAGGAGTCGCTGGTATGACGACCACAACAGAGATCGAAGACGTACTCACTCCGTCCGAGAGCCACGTCCGCAAGATGTACATCGGCGGCACCTGGGTCGAGGCGATGTCCGGGGAAACAATTGATTCCGTCAATCCGGCAACAGGTGAAGTTCTCGCATCGGTGCCTCGAGGCCGAGCGGAGGACGTGGACCGCGCCGTAGCTGCCGCACGCCGTGCGTTCGACGGTCCCTGGAGTCGGTTCAAACCTGTTCAGCGTCAACGTCTGTTGCTGGACCTGGCCGATCTGTTCGACAGACACTGGGACGAACTCAGCTTGACCGACACCCTCGACATGGGCAAGCCGCTGATCCGGACTCGTGCCGAGAAGGCTCGCGTCACCGGCATGCTGCGGTACTACGCCGGTATGGCAATGAATTTGGATGGCCGCACGATCAAGAACTCGCAAACGGGTGATCTGCTGAGCTACACCAGCAAGGAACCCGTCGGTGTCGTCGGCGCCATCATCCCGTGGAACGCACCGGTCGCTGCGTCGATCTGGAAGATCGGACCCGCGTTGGCCACCGGGTGCACCATCGTGCTCAAGCCTTCGGAAGAAGCGCCGTTGAGCCCGCTGCTGATTGCCGAGCTGATGGACCGCGCTGGGGTTCCCGAGGGCGTCGTCAACGTCGTCACGGGCAACGGAGTCGAAGCCGGTGCCGCCCTCGCCGAGCACCCCGGGGTCGACAAGATCGCGTTCACCGGATCGACGCAAACCGGTCAGAGTATCGTGCGGGCGTCCGCGAACAACATCAAGCGGGTGTCGCTCGAGCTCGGAGGCAAGTCACCACTGATCGTATGCGCGGACGCGGACCTCGACATCACCGTGCCAACCGTGGCCATGGCAGCATTCGCCAACTCTGGTCAGATCTGCATCGCCGGCTCACGACTGCTTGTCGATCGTTCCATTCACGACGAGTTGGTCGAGCGCCTCTCGGTCTTCGCGAGTGAGCTGCGGGTCGGACCGGGCATCGACCTCGAGACCGAGATCGGGCCGCTGGTGAGCAAGCGCCAGCTCGACAAGGTCGTCGGCTTCCTCGACGCGGGGGTGCAGCAGGGCGCCACCGTCCGAGCCGGCGGAAGCCGACTCGAGTCCGGAGCGCTCGCCGCCGGAAACTTCGTCGCTCCCACTGTTTTCGGTGACGCCGACGACTCCATGTCGATCGTGCAGGAGGAGATCTTCGGTCCTGTCATCTCCGCGCTGCCGTTCGACACCCTCGACGAGGCTGTCGAACGTGCGAACGCGACGCCGTACGGGCTGGCCGGCGGCGTCTTCACCCAGAATGTCGGCACTGCGCACCGACTTGCTGCTCGGGTTCGAGCGGGTTCGGTGTGGGTCAACACCTACCACCTCCTCGACCCGGCCGTTCCTTTCGGTGGCTCCAAGATGAGTGGATACGGCAGAGAGGGTGGCACCGAGCACATGGACGAGTACCTTGCGACGAAGACGGTGTGGGTCAACCTCGACTGACGTATCAGTAGACGACATAGATAACTAATTGCACTAAGTGTTGGGATATGTCATAGTGCGAGATGCGTAGCACTGCAGCACTGGAGAATTCAGAATCCAGGATCTGTCGAGGTCGAACGAGGCCGTCAGGGCGGAATTGCAGAGATTGGCGAGGGCCGGCGTGCAGCGCGTCCACCTGGTGACGCCGCGCAGGCAGGCCGCCGGCGCACTGCAGAACTAATCGCGGAGTGAGAGATGCACATGGTGAAGTTTCCCATCGAGTGGGGCAAGGTCAGGGAGTACGCCACCGCGACCGGTGCGGGTAGGCCGGCCTACCTGGACAACCCGGCGAGTGTGATACCGCCGACCTTTCTGGCAACCGTTGTGTACTGGAAAGCGATCGGCAATACCGTGCGCTCCGCAGAGGTCGCGGAAGCGTGTGCGACGGCGGGTGTCCCGTTCGACATAACAAGCCTGTTGTCGCTGGAGCAGGAGTATGTCTTCCACGGGCCGCCTCCGAGGGCGGGGGACACCCTGTTGACGTCCGAGCGGCTACACGACGTTCGGATCAAGCACGGCCGTAACGGACCCATGGTGATCGTTCGCTTCGTCGTTTCGTTCTGCGGCGACGACGACAAGGTTCGAGCTGAGTGCTGGTACACGTCAGCGTACGTGCAGAAGGGGAAGTCATGACGGAGTTGACTCTGGGACAGCAGCTTCCGGATCGAGTGTTCGGTCCGGTCACGATGACCGACATCGTGCGCTATCAAGGTGCCAGCGGTGACATGAACCCGATGCACCACGACGACGATCTTGCCCGATCGGCGGGGTTTCCGGCCGCGTTCAGTGTGGGGATGTTGGGTGCGGGCTGGCTGGCGGGCTATTGCACGGAGCACTTCGGGGAGGACACGGTCCGGCGATTCCGGACGCGTTTCACCAGCGTCGTGTACCGCGGTGACGAGTTGGTCGCCTCCGCCGCCGTGGCGCGACTCTTCGAACGCGACGGCGAGGAACTCGTCGAGTTGGCGATCGCATTGCGGAAGAGCGACGGTTCGGTGGTCGTCGAAGGGGCGGCCGAGTTCGTCGTGTGAAGCTCGAAACTCGGTCGGTAGAACGCTGATCGAGTTCAGTGAAGGTGAATGGAGGAACCATGGGGACTGGAGTCAGCGAGCGTCCCGATCTGCCCATCGCGTTGGTGATCGGCGGCGGCGGAATGGGTATGTCGACTGCGCGTCGCCTGGGCCAGTCGCACCGAATCGTCCTGGCGAGCCTGTCGGCGGACAAGAATCCGATTCGGGAGGCGGTGCTTCGCGAGGACGGCATCGACGTGACGGCGACGCAGTGTGACATCACCGATCCCGAATCTGTCTCAGAACTCGGAAAATTCGTAGCGCAGCAGGGACGACTGCGTACCCTCGCACACGTGGCGGCACTGTCGCCGTCCGTCGGGGATTGGCACACGCTGCTGACGGTGAACCTCATCGGCGCAACGCACATCGAACGCATGTGTCTGGAGCTGGCGACGCAGAGCACCGCTGCGATCTTCGTGTCCTCACTTGCCGCTCATCGATCCGATCCGCCGACCGACGAGATCATCTCGGTCCTGGACGATCCGCTGGCTCCGGACTTCTTCGACCGACTGGAAGCCCTGGTACCGGAGAAGCAGCCCGTTCAGGCGTACCGGCTGTCGAAGTTCGCGATCAACCGCATGTGCAGGCGCCGCGCGACCGCATGGGGCGCCAAGCGTGCACGCATCGTGTCGATGTCACCGGGTCTGATCGCCACTCCCATGGGCGCCAGGGAATTCTCCGGCCAAAGTGGCAAACTCAAGCTCGATCTGCTCCGGAACACGCCACTCGAGCGTGAGGGCACGATGGTCGAAACCGCCGACGCGATCGAGTTCCTCGCGTCCGACCGCGCATCCTTCATCACCGGCACGGATCTGCTGGTGGACGGCGGAACCCTGTCGGCGGTCCGGGCCGGCTGAACGAGCCTCGGTGGCCGTCGCTTCTGTCCAATCACGAAACAGCACAAAGGTGAATCATGACCGACTCAACTGACAGCACCAGACCTGCACCCCTTGCCGGCCTGGTCGTGGTCGATCTCTCCACGACGTTGGCCGGAGCCCAGGCCACCCAGTTTCTGGCGGACTCCGGTGCAGACGTCATTCTGGTGGAGGCGCCCGAGGGAAGCCCGATGCGGCAGGAGCCCGGTTGGCCGGGCCTGCTCCGGTCTCGGCGCAGCATCAGTCTCGACCTGGACGCCGGCGCGGATCTCGATGTGCTGGACGGTCTGTTGAGCCGGGCCGACGTCCTCGTCACCACGATGCGGCCCGCGGAGTTGGAGCGCCGCGGATTCACCGCGGAGGCGTTGGCCGCGCGGTACCCGCGCTTGGTCGCGGCGACGATCACGGGGTGGGGAACCCAGGGACCCTGGTCCAACTACAAGAGCTATGAAGCACTGGTCATGGCCAAGTGCGGAATCTTCCACTCCAAGCGGCAACTCGCGCCGGGGCCCGATCCCACATACGTTTCGGTGCCGTACGCGTCGTTCGGTGCAGCGCATTCCGCCGTGCAGGGAATCCTGGCGGCCCTGATCGAGCGTGAACAGAGCGGCCTGGGTCAGGTGGTCGAATCCAATTTGGTGACGGGTGTCGGTGCCTACGATCCGTACAACTGGTTTTACGAGATGATTCTTCACCGCTACCCGGACGCTTTCGAATCCCAGGTTGCGGCATTCGACGATCAGGGTCGCCCCCAATCCCGTTTGATGTTTGCACTACTCGTGGCCACGACGAAGGACGGGACGTGGTTGCAGTTCTCACAGAGCGCACCGCGGCTGCTGCAAGCGTGGGTGGAAGAGCTGGGTATGGCGGAGGAGCTGACCGATCCCAAATGGGCGGGTTTCCCGGTGCTTCCCGATGCGGATCTGCGCTTCGAGTGGTGGAACAAGATGATTTCGAAGGTCGGGGAACGGACTCTGGCCGAGTGGGAGAGTACGTTCGAGCGTAACCCCAATGTGGCAGCCGAACAGTTCCGGAGCCCCGACGAGGCGCTCGATCATCCACAGCTTGTGCACGAGAGACGAGTTGTCACCGTCGACGATCCCAACCTGGGGCCTGTGCGTCAGCCCTCAACTCTTGTGCATGCGGGCGGAAACCCGCTGACCGACGTGCGGCCCGCTCCCGGGATCGGTGAGCATTCCGATGAGTTGCGAGCGTTCGCGAGCTCTGCCCGTCCCGAGACGACTCCGGTCGATGGGAACGCGGACGGTGTCAAGAAGTACCCGCTCGAGGGGGTGACGGTGCTCGAGCTCGGAGCGATGTATGCCGGTCCCTACGGTGCAACCTTGCTCACGGACCTCGGTGCACGAGTGATCAAGATCGAACCCCTCGGCGGAGATCTGATCCGAGGAATCATGGCCTTTCCCGAGGCCGGCGGCGCGAAGGTGCTGCAAGGCAAAGAGAGTATCGCCATTGATCTCGGTACCGAAGAGGGCCGAGATGTGCTGCATCGCCTTGTGAAACAGTGCGATGCGGTACTCCAGTGCTTCCGCGCCGGCGCGTCCAGGAGGATCGGCTTCGACGAGGCGTCCTTGCGGAAGATCAATCCAGATCTGGTGTACCTCAACGCGGTCGGCTACGGCGTCGACGGGCCCTACGCTTCCCGGCCGGCTTACGCGCCATCGATGGGTGCGGCGTCAGGTGTGTCGGTCACCGATTCGCCGTTGGTCAGGCAGGGTCCGGAGGATCGTGAGGAGCTCCTGACCGGTGCACGCAGTCTCTACGCCGGGGGAACGGTTCCGGCGGTGCAAGCCGATGGTGTCGCCGCTCTGGGCACGGGATCCGCCTTGCTGCTGGGCATCTACGCGAAGCGGCGCGGGATCGTGCTGGCCGACCTCGTCACGACGATGTTGGCGAGTTGCACGCAGATCCTGATCTCGCGGAACACCAGCTATGCGGGCCGCCAGGCGGTAACGCGTGTGGACGACGAGTTCCGTGGTCTCGGCCCGCTCTACCGCATGTACCGGGCCGCTGACGGCTGGGTCTTCCTGGCAGCACCTGAACCCGACGAGTGGGCCCCGCTCGTCCGCGCACTCGCCGAGTACGACGGGATCAAAGACGAGCGGTTCGCAGATCCCGAGTCCCGGAGGGTGAACGGCGCAGCGTTGGTAGCCGCCCTGAGCAGTATTTTCGGCACGCGGAAGAAGGACCAGTGGGAGTCACTTCTGACGGCGCAGGATGTGGGCTGTGTGGCAGTCGCGCAGGAAACGGCGGAGTGGTGCATGCAGACGGACGACTTCCACAATGCCGGATACACGGCCACCGCTGTCAGCCCTGTGTTCGACGAGCATCGGCGGCTCGCACCGCTCAACAGCTTCTCTCGGTCCGACGTCAAGGCCGACGCGGGGTGCACTCTCGGCGAGCACACCGATGCCCTGCTGAACGAGATCGGCTATGGCGCCGCGCAGATCGCGGCGCTCAGGGACAAGTCAGTCGCGGTGTGATTCCATCGAACGGTGGTGGGTGCGTGGGACGGTCGCGTCGGTCTCCAGGAGACTGGAAGTTGTCGCTGAGACCGGGGCGGTCAGCATCCCCACCCACCCGTCCACGTAGTTGCTCAGCCGCGCCTCGCTGATGTGATGTTGTCGACGTGCGTGATCGCCGAGCATGTGCAGCACGCTGTTGTAGAGCTGGACTTCGCGGCCGCGTCGAACTCGATCAGGCATGTCGGCAACCACTTCGAGCGGTATCTGATTGAGGACGTCGACAGTTGTATCCTCGAGCTGCCTGGGCCAGTACTCACCATGCGAGCGAGGGTTCTCGTTCAGTTTGGCGAGGAAGGGCACAAACATCTCGCCGGACTCGATGCTTTCTACCAGTGGGCGGACTATGAGCCACACCGCGGTCCGGGGGTCACTGATGTTGTTCGCGGCACGAGCCTCCTCCAGCAATTCGGTTCGCCGCGCGTCGATGGTCTTGTACCGAAAGGCGATCAGTGCTCGAACGAGCCCGGCTTTCGATCCGAAGTGGTAGGCGATGACCGAAGAGTTCGACTGACCAGCTTGAATCTGGATCTCCCGCAAAGTAACTCCCTCCACGCCGTGCGACGCGAACAACCGCTCGGCCGATGTCATCAGCAGTTCTCGAGTTGCTTCACCTGTCGTGTGCCTGCGCCTGGTGCTGGTGGAAACGTTCTCGGGTGGCATGGACTGGCCTCTCCGCTGGTCGGTTGTGCAGGGTTCGTCGACGTGATTCTCCCTCGCTGCAAAGATAATAGACAAGTCTTAGAAAGTATGGACACTTCGCTAACTTAGTGAGATACTTGGTTGACCCCAACGCCGCGTGCAAGCGGCCTGAAGTTCGGAGGATTGCGCAATGCAGAAGATCTGGACCAACTCCGGCGATTCGCACTTTCTCGAACCGGCTGATCTGTGGACGGCCCGGTTGCCGAAGGCGCTCGCGGACTTGACGCCGATTTCCGAGAAGGATCCGGACGGTGAGTACGAGACTGTTCATGTGGACGGTCAGACGTTCCGTCGGAAGCTGCCGACTTCGGCGGCCGTCGACTTCCTGGCCGAGAGCCGGAAGGCGGTCGGAATCCGGGATGCGAAGGCTCGCCTCACCGACCTGGATCACGAAGGCGTGTGGGCCGAGGTCATCTTCCCGTCGCTCGGGATGTGGTCCTCGACGTTCCGGACGCCCGAGCTGCTCAAGGCGTGCATGCGGGCAAGCAATGAGTGGGCGTTGGAAGATCTTGTGTCCGTCTCAGATCGCTACGTGGTGACTGCACAGGTTTCGACACTGATCGTCGAAGACGCGGTTTCCGAACTCGAATGGGCGGCCGAGAACGGCTTCCATGCGGTCTTCCTGCCAACCACGCCGCACCCGAGTGCACCGGATTGGCACCGTTCTGAATGGGAACCGTTCTGGGACGCTGCGGAACGCGCTCGAATGGTTCTCGCTTTCCACATCGGCACGGATCCGGTGGACGTCACGTCCGGCGGTGCCGGTGTGGTGTACCGCGGACCAGGCGGTGCCGTGATGAACTACGCCGAGACGACCTTCTCCGGCCAGCGGGCCGCGATGAAACTGGTCGCATCCGGTGCCCTGGATCGGCATCCCGACCTGCGAGTGCTGATCTCCGAGGGCGGTGCGACCTGGATTCCGTTCCTGGGCGATCGCATGCTCGAGGGGTACCGCCAGCACAGCATGGTGGTGCGTCCGAAGCTGAAGCGCGATCCGAAGGAAACCTTGATGGCGCAGGTCTACGCATCGTTCCAGCATGACGAGACAGCGGTCGCGGCTCACGATGCCATGGGCTACAAGAATGTGATGTTCGGCTCCGACTACCCCCACATGGAGGGCACGTTCGGGCATACCCAGGACACCCTCAAGCAGTTGTTCGACGGCGTCTCCGACGAGACTCGCCTGAGGATTACCCAGGGTGCGTTCTTCGAGCTGTTCCCGCACGTTCCGGCTGCTCCAGCCAGCGGGGTGTGAGTCGATGCTGAAGGATTCGGGAAGCCGTGACGTCGCGATCGTCGGTGTCGGAGCGACGCCCTACTACCGCAGGGGTGAATCGGCAGGCAAGAGCATCACTCAGCTTGCCGGCGAAGCCATCCTGGCAGCCTGTGACGATGCCGGAATCTCGGTCAAGGAGATCGACGGCTTCGCGTACTACTCGGGAGCCGGCGCCGGATACGGCGACAAGATGGAGACGGTCGACTTCATGGAGACCTTGGGAATCCCCGAGGTCCGATTCACCGCAACACTGACGGGTGGCGGCGGCGGCTCGGCCGGAGCTATCGGCCTCGCCCGTGCTGCGATCGTGGCCGGCGACGCGTCGGTCGTGGTGACGGTCATGGCGCTGCAACAGCAGCAGCAACGGCTCGGAACCGTGATCTCGGCCAAACCGCCCACCCCGCTTGGTTCTTTTGTACAGCCCTCCGGACTGGCGGGACCCGGACACCTGATGTCGGTGCTCGCACGCCGTCACATGTACGAGTTCGGTACTACCCGTGAAGCGTTCGCCGAGGTTGCGATCTCGACGCGCAACAACGCACTGAACAGGCCGAAGGCCATTCAGAAGACGCCGCTCACCCGCGAGGAGTATTTCAACGGGCGAATGATCGCGGAACCGCTCTGCGTGTACGACTTCTGTCTGGAGACCGAGGGTGCAATCGCGATCGTCACGACGTCGGCAGAACGCGCGCGTGACATGAAGCAGAAGCCGGTCCCGATCGTGTCGGCCGCTCACGGCGGATCACGGGACTGGGGTCGCGGATTCACGTGGTACGGCATGCCTGCGGACACCTTCACTTCCTCCGGCCACAGGTCAGTGGCAGACCGTCTGTACAAGCAGGCCGGGCTCACCGCGCAGGACATCGACGTTGCTCTGATCTACGACCATTTCACTCCGATGGTCGTGATGCAGCTCGAGGATTACGGCTTCTGTGAGAAGGGCGAGGGTGGCCCCTTCGTGGAGAGTGGTGCAATCCGCTACTCCCGTGAGAAGAAGAAGGGGGCGGTGGCCGTCAATCCCCATGGTGGACAACTGTCCGAGGCGTACATCATCGGAATGACCCATATTCTGGAGGGAGTCGAGCAAATGCGCGGGACTGCGATCAATCAGGTTGACGATGCCGAGTACGCGCTGGTCACCGGGGGGCCCGCGGCTCTTCCGATCAGCGGCCTCATCCTGGGGCGTGACCGATGACCGAATCACGCCTCGCCTCGGTGCTTCCGACCGAAAGGGTCAGAATCGCCACCGATGCCTCGACCGAGCCGTTCTGGCAGGCTGCGAAGCAGCGTCGGTTGGTGGCGCCCAAGTGCAGTGACTGCGGGACCTTTCGACTGCCTCCGACGCCGTTTTGCCCGGAGTGCCAGTCGACGTCGATGGACTGGGTGGATCTGTGCGGCCGAGCGACTGTCTACAGTTTCGCAGTCGTGCACAAGTTTCCCGGCCAACCGAACCTGACCCTGGTGCCGGCTGTCGTCGAGCTGCCCGATGCCCCGGGAACGCGGCTTGTCACGAACATCGTCGACATCGCACCCGAGAAGGTGCAGATCGGCATGAGTCTGACGGTCGACTTCCATCCCATTTCAGATGGTTGGCAGTTGCCCGTGTTCCGGGTTGATTCCGAAAGCGAGGTCTGACATATGGACGCCGACTACGACAGCGCACTCGAGGAAAAGCCACTCGAGTTCATGGCGAGCATCGCGAACACTGGTGGATCCTGCGATGGTCAGGGAATCATTCCCGACGGGGATCACTACACGTGCTGGTGCTCGTGCGGTGAGTGGAACGTCGAGGCGCCTGACCAGCATGAAGGTCTGCGTCTCGCGCGGCTTCACACGGGCAGCATTGCGGAGTGACGGCGACCGGCGTGGTCTGTTCGTCTTCGTCCTGAACTCGATTCGACCGGAGGGCAACGTCGTCACAATGCCGCTCGCCCGTGTGCTGGGACGCTGTTCCCCGCACACGGGCGAGCGGCCTGGGTTGGGAAAGGGAGTACGTGGTGGCACTTCAGGATTACACGCGAGATGTCGCTGAGATGAGCACAGCGATTCGTGATGACAGCGCGGGGCTCGGAATCGACATGCCCGAGCCGGAAAGTGTGCCGGTGCCCGACTCGTGGGCAGCGCTGGTGGCGCCCGGCGATGTGAACAACACCGCGTACGGCGAAATGGTCGGGCGATTGCGCGACTTCTTGGACTACGTCACTGCCGCTCGGCCGGACGCCGACACCGTGGCCGCACTGCGCGACGATCTGGAGCGGTGGGGCCAGCGGCTCGCGCCGATGGCCGTTCGGGAGCGGGATCAGGTGTTCGGTCACCTCCGGGATCTGCAGGGGCGGGGCCAGACGATGTCGCCGACCTTTGTCGTCAGGGAGGCCGACCGCGACAATGTTCGGGGCACGGTCCGATTCGGCCGCTATTTTCTCGGCGGCAACGGGGCGGTACACGGCGGTGCGATCCCGCTGTTCTTCGATGAGGTCCTGGGTCGTTTGGCAAACTCGGCGGGCCGACGACACTCCCGGACCGCATATCTGCACACCGACTACCGGTCGGTTACCCCGGTCGGTACCGAACTCACCGTGCACGGATGGTTCGTCAGTGAGGAAGGGCGCAAGCGAGTTCTGCGTGCCCAACTGCGCCACGGAGACGTGGTGTGCGCAGAGGCGGAAGGGCTGTTCGTCAGACTCAATCCCGGCCAGCCGTAGGACGTTCAACGCTCGTCGGCCAGTGCCCGCGGATTCGTAGCGAGCGTGGGTGTTGTAACAGCCTTCGCTGCCTCGGCTTTAATTGTTTGTAACGCTTGGTCTAATTTATCTGGTGATACACGCTATAGAGAGTTGATTGGGAGTCACGCATGAGGAATGGCGACAGTACACCGGGCGTCGGCACTCGTATGACGTCTCCGGATTCGGTGTTGGTGGTGGGCGGGTCAGCGGCAGGCCTCTCTACCGCGGAAGCGCTGCGGCGCAAGAATTACACCGGCAGAATCACTGTCCTGGGGGACGAGGCGCATGCGCCCTATGATCGTCCGCCCCTGTCCAAGCAGGTCCTCTCCGGGGCTTGGGAACCCGGCCGCGCAGCGTTGCGCACGGAAGAAGCCTTGAGTTCCCTGGGTGTTGACTTCATCCTTGGCGATTCGGCGGTCGGACTGGACACGGCCACCCTAACGGTGCGAACGGCAGCGGACCGAGATTTGCAGGCGGATGCGATCGTCATCGCCACGGGAGTGCGACCCCGAGCCTTGCCGGGGACGGAGGGGCTGGGCGGGGTACATGTGCTGCGCTCGCTCGAAGATACAATCGCCTTGCGCTCCGACCTGTTGACGGCTACTCGGCTGGTTGTCGTCGGCGAGGGCGTTCTCGGGTCCGAAATTGCCGCAACAGCGCGGGCACTGGGCATCGACGTGGTAATGACCGGGCCGCAGCCGGCGCCGATGGCGCTCCAGGTCGGTCCGATGGTGTCGGAACTGCTTACGGAATTGCACCAGGACCATGGGGTCCGACTACGCCTGGGCGTCAGCGTCGTCGGACTGACGGAAGCCAACGGACGTGTCACCGGCGTCCGACTGGGGACGGACGAGGTTCTACCAGCCGATGTGGTTGTGGTGGCGATCGGTGCGATCCCGACGACGGACTGGCTGACCGACAGCGGTTTGCGGCTGGACAACGGCGTGGTGTGCGACTCTCGCTGCCGCGCGGCAGACGGCATCTACGCCGTCGGTGACGTAGCCCGATGGCATCATGAGCGGCTCGGTGGACTTGTCCGCCTGGAGAACCGAACCAATGCCACTGAACAGGGCTTCGCAGTAGCCGGTTCCATCGTCGGGGAAGACGAACCCTACGTGCCCGTGCCGTACTTCTGGTCTGATCAGTTCGACGTGAAGATTCAGGTACACGGCTCACTCCCCGTAGATGCCGAGGTGGACATCGTCGACGGCGATCTGTCGGCTCGCCGGTTTGTCGCACGGTATCGCAAGGAGGGAATTGTCACCGGTATCCTCGGCTGGAACATGCCGAAGCAATCTCGCCTGCGCCGACAAGAAGTGGTCGAGGGCCTGGCTGCCGCCGTCCGCGTCGCGTCGATGATCTGATGTTCGATCGTGTTCAGTGAATCCCTATATGCAGCAACGATGTTGTCGCATAAAGGGAGTTTCGGCCTCGGGACTGGTTATACCGCTGGCACTGTGCTCGACAGGTGAACGATACTTGTCGGGTGGTCGCTTGATGTTGTCGCCTCTGAGTTGGAAGCGTTGTATGCGTGGATCTCCGGTCGGTTCGTCCGGTCGGAGCCGCGGACCCGGGTTCGGGATATGTTGCGGGATTGGTGGCGGGTCCGGAACGCAAGAACGGGTGGACCCTGGCCGAACGGGCCGGCGAGTTGAGCCCGGACGGATGTCGTCGACGATCAACACTGCGGTCACCGAGCCGTTCGAGCACTAGTCCCGGACCCATCGACGTCCAAGTCCGCCCGCCACAGCAACGTTGCGATTTCCTGAACAAGCGCACCCGCTCGAGCCTGGGTGCAACACCAGTACTCCGGCACCGCTTCCACGCCGCGGGGATCGGTGACGATGTGGAGTTCGGACCAAACTCGTGCTGGCACCGGGTCGTGTGGCGGGTCGAGGAAGGCTTCCAGCAGGCAACAACGAGGCCGGGCTCGATCAGTACCAGGTGCGCACCTACCGCGCCTGGGACGCCCACGCCACCCCGTTCGATACTCGCCCTCGCCTGGCGGTCCGGGCACGAAAATCGAAGCGGTAAAGGGGGAATCGGAAACTCCGACAAGGCATGATCGGGTACTGGATGCCCGAGATCCGACGCCTACTCGTGCACCTCATCCTCCGACACGCCCACCCCGACGACCCCGTCTGGTGCTGGTCACGCTGGCCACGATGCCGACAGTGTGAACGGGAGACCGATCGTGCCACTACCGAACCTTCGGACACGTCCCATGAGAGGTTGTCTCATGTGGGGAGTTTCTTGAAGCAAGTGAGTGCCGCGGGGAGGTGGAGGAATCCGGCGAAGTGCTCGGCGCGGCGTTCGTAGCGGATGGTCAGGCGTCGGTAGCCGGTGAGCCAGGCGATGGTGCGTTCGATCTTCCACCGGTACCGGCCCAGCCGGTCGTTGCTCTCGATTCCGCGGCGGGCGATGCGTGGGACAATTCCCTCTTCGCGCAGCCACCGGCGGTGCTTGTCGTAGTCGTAACCCTTGTCGGCGCGTGGCTTTCCTGGTTCTGCGGTGGCGCGGCCCACGTGGGGACTTCACCGCCGGGATCGCGGTGAACACCGGAATCAACGGTTCGACGATCTCCCACAAAGCATCCGGCACCAATCGCAGTGGCAACCAATCTAACACGCGTCACATAAAGTCCCTCACGCCACTTCATCCACATGAGACACGCTCTGAACAGCTCTCGCCGCGTGTGACATGGGTGACAACGGGGACTGGGGAGCGACCGACCCTGTGGGCGTGCTGGAGTACGGGGCCCGATGCCTCTCTCCGGTCTGCAGTTCGGCGCGGGTCTGTCATGAACTTGGACGTCATGTGGATGTCGATGGTGTACGGAACGCTGCTGCGACAGTCGGAGGACGGCACACTCGAACCTTGGATGGCTGAGAGCGCCGAGGTACTGGATCCGCGCAGAGTGAGGACCACACTCCGTCGCGGAGTGATGTTCGCGAACGGGTCACTGGACTGGGCCTGGATTGATCTGTGTAGGAAGAACGCTTCCACGACTCGCGACGTACTTCCCAGGCGCTGACATCCCGGGGTTCAGATGGCGAACCCAGTTGGACGACACATAGCTCCTGATGAGGGGACAAACTATGTGTCGACCGGCTGGGTCCGCCATCCGTGGAATGCAAAGCTCGATCGGCAGACTTATCCGATACTGAAGGGCTGGCCCCAGAGGGTGATGCTGCTGGTCACGTTGTCGGTGTTGACGGCAACCTTGACGTAGCTGCGGGCCTGCGCGTAGCCGGCGCAACCGCTCACCCCGAGAGCGGAGTCGGTCCACCTGACGGATCCGGACTTGCCCTTGAACGAATTGGCGCCCGAGTGTACCTCAGCGCCATAAGCATCCTTCTTCTCGAGGTCGAGAAGGGTGACGTTCTTCGCCTGGCCGGGGCCGAGAGTGATTCCGGCACCGGTGGTTCCAGTGACCGGAATGGAGACGGTCCCGTCGTCGGCGACGGAAGGCGTCGAGCCCGCTTTTCCATTGGCGCTGGCGCCGAAGTCGACCTGGCAAGCCAGGATGTACCCCGGGGTGATGGTGGCACCCTTAGCTCCGGCACCGTCCAAGGTGACGGCGGCCTTGCCGTTTACCCAGACGTTGCGGTGCAATGGAGTCGACCCCAATGACGCCGAAATGTTCGCGCTCTCGTCCGTCAAGTTCACCGTCACCACGGTGCCGTCCGTCAGCGTCTTTGCTATCGAACCACCCGGCAGCGGGATGAACGTGTCGGCACTCGCGGCACCGACGGAGAAGAAGCCCATGGTCGCGACAGCAGCGGTTCCGACCGCGGCCAGACGCACACCGTTCTTAAGGTTGATGATCATTGTTCCCCTCTAAGGGTATATCTCGCGCACACGAGAAAGTGGGTGGGAAGATCTGCGTAAGAGACCGGAATCAGCCGATGCTGAACGGCGCACCGTACAGGCTGGTCTTCGAGTAGTCGTTGCCCACGATCTCTACGACGGTGTACGACCGAGCCTGCGCGAAACCGCCGCACTTCTGAACCTGCAGCTCCGCATCCTGGTACTCCAGCGTGTACACGCCGTCCTTCTTGATGTCCTTCGCCGCGAGCGGCACGTATTTGACCTCACCAGAGTTCAACGGAACCGTCAAGCCCGCACTCGTCGACAACGAATCCAAACCCAGACTGAACGACGGATTCGCAGACAGGCCGGTGATGTCCACCTGGCAACCCACGATGTACCCAGTCGACACCCGTGAAACACCATGCGTTGTCGACGCATTCGTACCGTTATAGCTTCCCTCGGTTTTGGCCGTACTGTTGGCGGCCGGAACGTCGGTCACCTCCTCGATGCCCTTGACATCAGCAGTCGCAATTCCCGACACCCACGCCACACGTCCTGCGCCATTGGCGGCCAACGACGTCGAGGACAGAGCGCTCTCCGCAGTGCGCGTCAACGTCACATTCGGCCCAACCTTCGAACCGTCAGGCAGCGGGATAAAGGTATCCGCACCCGCCGCACCAGTAGACATCAAACCGAGTGCAACAGTCGCAGCAGCACCCAGGCCTGCGATACGGGCGCCACGGCGCAGGCCGGACTTGGGGGTCTTCATCATTCGTTCCCTCAGAACTTTCTCAAAGTCGTGATATCACACGAAGTTTCGGTGGTGTACTGATTCCGTTACCAACCGCGATGGCTAGCTTAAACTACGCCTGCGGGTGGCGATAGTCTAGACGGGACGTCGCCGCGTATCGGGTCGAAGTGGCTGCAGGTCAACTGTTTTGACGTGTGAATAACAACCGTCAGCGTTACTGCAACCAGGACTGCGGCTTCCATGCAGCTTCCTGGCTGGACGTGATGTGAAGGGATCATGCCGTATTGGGTGGCGTTGCCGTGCTAACTCGATGGGAAGTGGCAGGCCGCGTACTGGCCCGGACGGATCTCGCTCATCACGGGTTCCTCCTTTGCGCACTTTGCTTGTGCAGAGGGGCAACGTGACCTGAATCGGCAACCGGCCGGCGGGCGCAGGGGAGACGGGATGTCGCCTTGGAGGGCGGGACCTGCAAACCCCTTGTCGGGATCGGTCAACGGCACGGAATCGAGCAATGCTCGGGTATAGGGGTGTGCCGGCTTTTCGTAGACCTCGACGGCGTCGCCGAATTCACACACCTTACCGAGGTACATCACCAGTACGTTGTCGCTGACCGTTCGCACCACGCCCAGATCGTGGGCGATGAAGATGATCGTGAGATCGAACTCCTTCTTGAGATCCTCGAGGAGGTTCAGAATCTGAGCTTGCACCGATACGTCCAGGGCTGAGACCGGCTCGTCGCAAATCAGTAGGCGAGGATTGAGCGCGAGGGCCCGGCCGATGGCCAAGCGCTGGGCCTGCCCACCACTGAGTTGACGTGGCAGCATCGAGGAGAAGCGCTCGCTGGACAAGCCCACCTGCTCGAGCACCGTCTGCGATGCCTCGGACTGCTCCTCGGCGGAGGCACCCGCTATCGCGAGGCCCTCGGTGACGATGTCCTTGACAGCTCGACGTGGATTGAGTGATGCAACAGGATCCTGGAAGATCATCTGCATCTCTCGGCGTAGATCGCGCATACGCTTCTCGGGGAGCTCTTCGATCCATCTGTCGTCGTAGCGGATTCGTCCACCCGCTATGGGATCGAGGCGAAGTACGGCCCGGCCTGTCGTGGATTTGCCACACCCGGATTCACCGACGATGCCGAGTGTCTCGCCCTTCTTGACGTCGAAGCTGATACCTGCGACAGCTTTGAACGATCCGCCTTTCGTTCTGTATTCGACTGCAAGGTCCTGAACACTGAGAAGAGTGTCTTCTCCGCGCAGATGCGCGGTTCCGCTACCGGCCACCGGGTTTACCTCCGACTGCTGAAAGAGATTGTGTTGATGCTGGATTCATGCAGGCGAACTGATGGTCCCTACCGCCAGAGGTCATTGTCGGGCCCAGCTCCGTACATTCCGTGTCCGCCGCCTCGCAGCGGGGGGCGAACCGACAACCTGCTGGTGGCTCGGTGGGGGACGGCAGTGAACCTGCAATCAAGTTCAACGGTGCATGGCGTTCGTGCTCGATCGTCGGCGTTGCACCGAGCAGTGCATGGGTGTACCGATGTCGGGGCGCGTTGAACACCTCCCTCGTCGATCCGACCTCGGCCAGTTTGCCTGCATACATGACCGCCACGCGGTCGGTGCGTCCTGCAACCACAGCAAGGTCGTGGCTGATGAGCATCAGCGACATCCCACGCTCGGTTTGCACCTTCCTCAAGAGATCCAGGATCTGCCGTTGGATCGTCACGTCGAGTGCGGTCGTCGGCTCGTCAGCGATGAGCAGGTCAGGCTCACATGCAAGTGCAATCGCAATCATCACGCGCTGGCGCATGCCGCCGGAGAGTTCGTGCGGATAGTTGCGCAGTCGTTGCTCGGGATCGGGAACTCCCACTTCTTGGAGGAGGGTGAGCGCGCGACCGTGCGCTTCGGAACGCGAAATACCGAGATGTCGCCGAATTCCCTCGGTGAGTTGGCGTTCGATACGGACCACGGGATTGAGGGACCGACCGGGGTCCTGAAACACCATCGCAATCTGTTTCCCCCAAACCTCCTCCCTGTCTTTCTGACCGAGTGTCAGGAGGTTGCGTCCCTGGAAGTACACCTCGCCGGTGAGGGAGGCCTGACTCGGCATCAATCCCATGATGGCGCGCGCCATCACCGACTTTCCCGAGCCGGACTCGCCCACGACTCCGAACGCCTCGGACGGCGCCACGTCGAAGGACACTCCGTCAACCGCCTGTACGACGCCGCGCGGCGAACCGATGTACGTATGAAGGTTGCGCACCTGAAGGACAGGGGTTTCAACCATCTTCTCACTGCCTTTCGGTGGGCAGAGCTGAGGCGCACTCATTGTCGTCTCCTCGTCACTTCTGGATCCAGAGCGTCTCGGGGAGTACCGACCCCATTCCGTACTGCACGATTCCACCGACATTGCCGTTTGCCATTACACCCGGTGCAGCACGGGTGTAAAAGATGAGCGGGTTCAACTCGGCAAGACGCTGCTGGACCACCTCGTACGCAGCCTTGCGCTCCGACTCGTCTTGGGAGGACAGACCCTTGTCCAGTGCCTCGTCCAGTTGCGGATCGGCGATGCCGCTGTAGTTTCCGGTAGAGGTGCTGTGGAGACCGAACCACAGGCGCGGCTCGGGATCACTGAACATCAGGCCCGCAACCAGGGCGTCGTAGTCCTTGTGCGCCATGATCTGCCCCAACTGGGCAAGATCGATGGTGCGCACGTTGACCTTGATGTTGTTCAACGTGCTCAGCTGAGTCTGAATCGCCTCGCCCAGAGCCCTGTTCGACGGGTACAGCGAGATCGTGAATTCCAGCGGCTTGCCCTCTGCTGNNNNAGGACTCGTCGAACAGGGTGCGCGGCAACTCCGCCGTGCCCTCGAACACCGCGTTGTTGATGCCGTCGAGATCGAGTGCGAGCGCGAACGCCTTTCGGGCCCGCGCGTCGTCGAACGGCGCCTTGGTGGTGTTCAAGGCCAGATCCGTACCGCCGCCGAGCGGAACGACCGCGTTCTGCAGTCCGGCGTCCTTCGCCTTCGCGATGTTCGACCAGATGCCCTCGAGGGCGAGATCGGCCCCACCGCTGACGAGGGTGTTGTACCGCTGATCGGCAGGCGCATCGTAGTACTTGTCATTGCGGGTCAGCTTGATGACGTCCTGACGCGACCACTGCTCGAGCGTGTACGGTCCCGCACCGATCGGATTGGAGTCGATGGCCTGCTGGCCGGCCTGCAACGAGGCCGGGGAGGCAATCCAATTCATCGACGTTTCCACAATGGCGTTGGCGAAGTTCGGGACCGGGTCGACCAGGGTCACCTCGAGGGTGCGGTCGTCGACGACGCGGCTGCTCTCGATCAGCTTCGCCTGCGGGATGTCCGGTGAGGCGGTGGCGGGATCCTTGACGTGCTCCCAGCCGAACTTGACGGCTGCGGCGTTGAAGGGGGTGCCGTCGGAGAACTGGACGCCGTCACGGAGGGTGAGGGTGAATGTCTTGCCCGCGTCGTCGGTCGTGAGGCTCTCCGCCAGTTTGAAGTCGATCTCTCCGGTTTCGAGATCGTTGGTCATCAGGGTGCCGTATAGGGCATTGCCCAGAACTGGGGAGTTCGCCCACCAGTTCGTGATCTGCGCGGGGTCGAGGGTGCGCGGCTCCCACTGCTCGATGATCCGGCCGGTTCCGCCGCTGACCGGGTCCCCGGAAGGGCCGCCGGCGCTTGGGCGGCGGCAGCGCCGGCCAGAAGCGCACGTCTTTTCGAGATCACGGGGGGCCTTTCATTGGCTGAGGAGGTGAAAGAATCTGACACGGAGGGGTATCGGTCAGATCAGTCCAGCACGATGCGGTCGAACCGCACCCGAAGGAATGGGGGGTCAATCATGGGCCTGGATCCAGAGCATCTCGGGAAGTACCGACCCCATCCCGTACTGCTGAATTCCACCGACGTTGCCGTTGGCGATGACACCGGGCGCAGAACGGACATAGAAGATGACGGGATTCAATTCGACAAGACGCTGTTGGACCACCTCATACGCCGCTGTCCGTTCCGCTTCGTCCTGGGAAACCCGTGCTTCGTCCAGTGCCGCATCCATCTGCGCGTCCTTGACGCCGCTGTAGTTTCCTGCGGAGGCACCGTGAAGCCCGAACCACAGGCGTGGTTCCGGATCACCGAAAACGACAGCGTTCGTGATCACGTCGTAGTCCATCTGCCCGAGGATCTGCCCCACCTGGGCGAAATCGATGGTGCGCACGTTGACCTTGATGTTGTTCAACGTGCTCAGCTGCGTCTGTATCGCCTCACCCAAAGCCTTGCCCGACGG